>JBGTMK010000520.1:0-10900 GCA_041743605.1 Nostoc sp. | reverse complement strand
CAACTGGTAGCAGTAGGGCTACTGTATAGCTACCAGTTGGGGAATCATCAAATTTTCTTTCAACTCGCTTTTTTACTGCTCAACTGGTAGCTGTGTGTCACCAGTTGAGCTACCCAACAGCTACCACTTGGGCAAGGTATTTAGAACTACTATTTCAATACTGATAAACTACATAAAACCTATGTAATAAGTGGTGTTTGCAGCATAGCTTTGGTGTAGCTCACAGGTGGAGTGCAGTTGTGATACTACACAAGTAGTTATTGAGTAGTGTTTTTTGACGTTGGTTCAAAGTTTTTTAGTTTTGGCTCAAAAAAACTGGCCAAACTTTTTGGCGTACTGTGCCATTTCCTGTGGGTCATTTATTGCCGTGAAATCGGGGCGCATGGAATGAAACTCAAATCCTAAGCCTTCGATTCTGGATTGATAGACTTGGTGTGTCACAAACACAACATCATAACCGCGTTGCCTCAGTTCAATTGCAACAGCAATCATGGGATGAAGATCCCCCAAAGTTCCCAACGTTGTCATCAGGATTCGGCTCACTCTCTTGCCTCTCTAAAATCAACAGTATTTGCTTAAGCGCAATTTCTTGCCCTTAAACCATTTAAATCTCTCCACCAAAACAATTAGACCTATCCGAAAATTTACAAGTCAGTCTGTGCAAAGCTTTCAGAAACTGTTTATGGTCAATCCCCAGTATTTGCTTGCTACGATGTTGATATTTATGAATATAATGAAGTGGATTTTTCATTATGGTAGACCCAAGGTAGACGCTCAAATCTTCCTTTTACCATTTTTTGTGCCCAAATTTATATTTCGGACAGGTCTATTGAAGTATCACTCCTAATCTCTCCCTTTTGTGCTGGCGCTCTACTCACAGCAACACCCTCGTAAATTAGGTCGCCGATTAATAAACCAGAGACTATCAGTTGCTTGACATTGGCGAGTCGAGAAAATTATCACTGATTTCTGACCACCTTGGAACGTGTGAACTGTGCCAATGCTCTTGGAAGAAAAATCTGACCAGCGAGATTTTAAACGTTGAGTCAGCGCATCTACTTGACGGCGGTAAGGTGAAATCACGCCAATTGTGTTGTCATAGTCAGGAGAATTTAAGCAATAACCCGCCGCTAATAACTCCTCAATCAACGCTTCTACTGCATCAACTTCTGCCCAATTAACGTTGTTCTCAAGTCTCCCTTCCACATTGCAAGCAATCAGGTTAGTACCCAAGCGATCGCAGAAAGAGCGCAATCACCAGAACGCAACGGTAATGATGCTTGAGGATAATGCCCTGACCAATGTCATTTGGTTGTGCTGAATCTAATTTAGGAGAAACGTTTCTCCTAAATTCATTTCCATGTCTATCCTGCCGCCCTTCTCCCTCATTGTTATGGTTTTCTTGCTTTCTGGTTTTCTGGTTCTCCAAACTTTTGGGTTAACGCCTCAACAATAACTGAGGTTACAGTAATCCCTTGCTCTTTGGCTTTAGACATCCAGTAACGACGTTGGGATATAGGGACTTTGACGCACAGATTCACCATCTGGGATAGCTCTGGCTCCGGTTCTGGTAAACCAGATGTCTGGTCTTCTGTATTTATGGCTTTCTGGTTTTCTGGTTCCGTCTCTCTGGCTTTTTTAATCAAATCACCGTACTTGCTCATTTCAAAATCTCCATAACTTCTTTACCTAGCGCAAGGTAATCCGCCCAAGCTGTTTTTAAACGCGAGTCCTCAACATCACGAATGGGGACACCAGCCATTGCTGCTTTTTCAAAGCCGACAGTACGCCGGATCATTGCCTGAAATACGGGGATGCCTCCATTCAACAAATCCTGACGCAATGTTTCACCTTCTCTGCTGGGATAGGGAGGAACAATAGTCAGCAAGCAGCGATAGTTTGCCTCACCCAAATCTTTCACCATTAAGAGCATTGGCTCAAGGCTTACGATGTCTGGCTTTGTGGGCAGGATTAGAAGGTCACAGCCTTTGGCTAATTCCTTTAGATCATCGGAGTCAGGTCTAGCTGGGGTGTCGATGACCACAAATTGAGCATCGGCAATTACTTTTAGGGCTTGGCGTTCGTCCACAGCAGGGAAGGGGAATGACCCGCGTTTTGACCAAGCCAGGGCGGTACGATTCTGGTCGCCATCTACAAGGACTGTTTTACCTAGCTCACTAAAGAAGGTTGCAAGATGCACTGCTGTAGTGCTTTTCCCCACCCCTCCCTTATAGCCAGTGATAGTTATGATTTTCTTTTGACTGTCCATAAATCTGGTTAACCATAATTCTGGTTTTCTGGTTTTCTGGCTTTTGGGCTTGGACTAAATCATACTCAACATTTGTCAACGAAGTCACGTATATTTGTAGCCCACTCTTTTTTAGAACAAGCTCTTGTTCTAAACTGGTCTTTAAGCGAAATCAGACAGCACATTAGTGAGAAGAAAAGCCCAGCCACTACCTCAAACACCGAGTCGAACAATTACAAAGAGCGTTTTACTGCTGCGACTACCAAACTAAGAAAATCCCGTATTTGGTCAGACCCGAAGAAGCGCAAGCAAATAGAAAAACTACTTGCACAACTGGAGACGCTGACAAATGTTGAGTAACCTGACATACCAAAACCAGGACAAAGAAGGCAATATGCTGCCAATTCTTCATCCCAATAGCGTTAAGCTGGCACTGGTGGATGAAGCGGGGACAAATTGAAGACATAATTTTTGATTTCCTAATAATTTTGGAGAGAAGAAATTGGAATTAAATAAAATAATCAATTCTGAAGTTTTAATTGCTTATTTTCAATGCCCTCGAAAAGCATTTTTACTTCTTTGCACCCAGGAGAAAGGAATAAATCAGGAGTACTTACAGATTATTCAACAAAATAAAAATCTCAATCAAAAAAAATACATCAAAGCTTTTAAAGAAAAAAATAATGACGTGCAATTAGCGACTGTAGATCATCTGAAACAGGGGTTTAAGTATATTACTAATGCTACACTCTGTTTCAATAATTTAGAGACAGACTGCGGTGTATTGATAAAAGTAGAAATAAGCTCATCTTTAGGAGAATTTAGCTATGAGCCAATGATTTTTACAGGTACTTACAGTATTGAAAGGGAACATAGACTTGAACTATTATTTATAGGATATATTTTAGAAAAAATTCAAAACAGAAAACCTAAAACAGGCAAGATTATTACAATAGACCAGACAACACACACTCTAAAGCTACAAGATAGTAGCAAAATAATAGTCCCACTTATTGAGCAATTGCAAGAATGCTTAGAGTCATTGCCCGATGAATCACCGCCTATTATTTTAAATAAACATTGTTCTTATTGTCAATTTCAAAAATTATGTATAACACAGGCGGAGCAGGAAGATAATATTAGTTTAATAGATCATATTTCAAATCGTAAAATAATTGATAAGTATGAAAAAAAAGGAATTTTTACACTTAAACAACTATCCTATTTATTCAAGCCTAAAAAACGTAGAAGGAATGACAAAAAGTTACCAAAAGCAGTACACGAAGTAGAATTGCAAGCATTAGCAATTAGAACAAATAAGATATATTTGCAAGAAATACCTGCAATACCTAGACAACTAGTAGAACTATTTTTAGATATTGAGGGTATCTGCGATAGGCAAGAGTATTACCTTATCGGATTATTAGTATGTGAGGCAGAAACAAGTACATACCATTACTTTTGGTCTGATAATTCTAAAAATGAAGCACAAATATGGCAATTTTTTCTGGAAAAGGTTAATCAATATCCAAACGCGCCTATCTATCATTATGGTAGTTATGAACTAAAAGCAGTTGAAAAATTAGGAAAGCGGTATGCAATTGATAATGAAGGTCTTAAAAAGCGTTTGGTCAATATTAACACCTTTATTTTTGGCAAAGTATATTTTCCAGTTAGGTCAAACGGATTGAAAGATATTGGCAAGTTTATAGAAGCATCATGGACAACAGCAAATGCTTCCGGCTTGCAAAGTCTTATTTGGCGACATTATTGGGAGGAAACGCATCAGATTGAGTATAAGCAAATGCTACTTACATACAATGAAGAAGATTGTCGAGCTTTAAAATTATTGACAGATGAGCTTTCTAAAATAAAGGATAGACCTGATTCAGTTTCCTGCTTTGCTTTTGCTCGTCATACTCAAAGGCATGTACCCAAAACTGGTTTATCAGAAAATGATAACCAACTTCATCACCATCTCAACACAATACTTAAGTTTAGCTACTCTGACTATGACAAAAAGAAAATATGCTTTCGACCAACTGAAATAGTAGAGAAGAAAGACGAAAAAAAACAGGAAACAAATAAAAAGTATGAAGGACATAGAAAGGTAAAGCCAAAAGCGACAAAAATAGTCCAAGTTTCACAGGATATGTATTGTCCTGAACACGATAATGAACTACTTCGACCAACCAAACATCTCTCTAAAAGACTTATTGTTGACCTTGTATTAACTAAAAAAGGAATTAACAAAACAATAATTGAGTATGTTGGAAGTCAAGGGTATTGCTCAAAATGCCGTAAAAGATACGCTCCTATAGATATTCGTAAATTCGGTGTAAATTTATTATATGGAGATGGATTTAAAGCTTGGTTTGTTTATTTACGTGTAGCTTTACGTTTGCCTTATAAAAGTATTGCAACTGTGATTAATGAGCAATTTAATGAACAAGTCCCTGCGGGGAGTACAAATTTTATAAAAGATGTTGCCCTCAAGTATAAGGATACTGAGTTGATAATTATTAATAGACTCTTAAAAAGTCCCTTCGTTCATGCTGATGAAACAACTATTAATATTTATGGAGTGACCCAGTATGTGTGGGTATTTACAAACGGTAAATATACAGTATTTAAACTTAGAGAATCAAGAGAAGCAACAATTGCTCATGAACTTTTAGAGAATTATGACGGAGTTCTAATTTCAGATTTCTATTCAGGCTATGATTCTCTAAAATGTAAGCAACAAAAATGTTGGGTTCATCTTATTAGAGACTTAAATAATGATCTATGGCAAACACCTTTTGACACAGAACTTGAAAATTTCGTTTTAGAAGTAAAAAAATTATTATTTCCTATTATGGACATAATACATACTTACGGGTTAAAACAAATAAAACTTGAAAAATTCATGATTGCTGTTGATACATTTTATCAATCATTTATTATTGATAAACGTTATAAGTCTGAACTTGTTATTAAATATAGAAAACGCTTCATACGATATAAAGAAAGTTTATTTACTTTTCTTCAAAAAGATGAAATTCCTTGGCACAATAATACAGCTGAAAGAGCAATTAGAAATCTTGCTAAACAACGAGAAATATCAGGAACATTCGGACAAGCAACTACTCATCATTACCTCCTATTACTAGGAATTATGCAGACCTGTCGATTTCAAAACAAATCTTTCTTTAAATTTTTATTGTCTGGAGAGAAAGATATTGATAACTTTCATTAAGAATACCTATACACTTAGCGGTATGTAATTTAGGTAAACTTGCCTGCCCACAAGAAATTTTTGACATCAAGCGAGACAGTGACAGTATCGATGGTCAATTGCTGAATTTTTTGAAGACAGTCAACTGCTGATATAACCATTACCCCAATCTCGCCAGAGGAACGCACTAATTTACCTGGATGAAGATGAGGCTCTGTCGTTATTTGACGAGATTCAAAGGCAGGTTTTACGGTCGGTTGGGTGAGGGCGATCGGATCGCGCTTACTTCACAGATTTTTTAGTTACGATTATTGAGCTAATCTTTCAATTCGAGATAAAAGCAACTGCTCGCGACCGGACTGTTTAGCTACAAATGAAAGCTGGGCGGGGGCAATTTCTCTAAGTAGATTGAGTTCAGACTTAAACCATCCCTTCACAAATGTTATTACTTCTGTGTCTGCCTGCTGAAAATTCTCTTCGAGATTTGGGCAACCGTCCAGCAGTAACACAATATCTTCCAAATCAGTACTCATGTATGGCTCGTGTTTTCCTCTATCGTTAAACGCCTCAATCTTTGATGCCAGAAGATAAGATACTGTAAAAATCGAAATATGCTGTCCACTTGGAAGTTCAAACAGAATTGATTTAGTAATTCCTGGTATGTACCAAGAATTGGAAAAACCAAGTACAGACGGGTTGGTCGGCATGATATCTATTATTAGGTCTTGATAACGCCAGCGACAGATCACTCCGCTTTCTGTATCTTCTTCAAGCCCAATTCTACGAAGTTTATCTGAAAGCCGATAATATTCAGCAGTAGAGGTAATTTCTACAACACAATCAACATCCTTTGTAGGGCGAGCATCAGCCGCAGAAACCTCATCAAGATAAAGCGATATTGTCGCACCACCTGTAAAGACTATGCGTTCACTTAAAGCTGACAGTAAGGAGCCAGCCTTTTCCAGCATTTGTATTTGCTGATTCATTGTACTGCTAGTCTTTGTTCAAGCTCTCGACTCGCAATACGTTGTTCTCGTACACGACCAACCCGGATTGCATCAACCAAACTAAGCAGCTGATATAGCTCTGAATCGCTTTTAGCAGCTTCTGGAACAGATTTATATAAAGGAGTAATAGTTTGTCCCTTAGTAGTTCCGTCTGGAGTTGACCATACGTAAGTATCAGCAGAATCGACGACAAGCAAGTCTTTTAAAGGTTCAGCGGAATGTGCAGTTGGGATTCCCCTGCTTAGAGGGCCAGGCTGCCCAGGAAATACGTATTTAAGCCCATGAATAAGAAATTCGAGCAAAGAGTTATTCCTGATTTTTCTAGAAGAAGAATCATACAAACCGCTGGCTGAACATCTTTTTAGTGCAGCGTGGACTTCAGATGGACTCATGTGCAGGCTATTGGCAAGCTTGCTGTAAGTCCACTCTGAATTACGCAAGTTGTGTACCTTAAGTAAAACAACAATATCTTGAGACTTTAGCATGGCAACACTACTCCTATTCGCGAATAGCGAATGTAATTTCATTCTATATTCGCAAATCGCGAATAGCAAATAAAATTTTGACTTTATTGGCTCACCAGTCCCAATCAAAAGATTCAAACCTTTTGGGGTTCTGAGCAGTATAGCGGACTGTATGTTGAATATTTGTATGCCCCAGATACGCTTGAATATCCCTGGTTGGGCGTTGTTGGTCAGCCAAGTAATAGCCGCAACTGTGGCGCATCATGTGCGGATGTACCTTGATCGGCAACTGTGCAGCATCTCCGGCACGCGAAATAATCTTCTGAATCGCTGCCACAGTCAAAGATTTACCCCGCTCATTCACAAACACGTAGTAACTCCCGTGGTCTTTATACCGCTCCCTTAAAAGCTCCAGTGCTGATATCTCATCACTTTGTAACGGATGATTGCCGCTCATACTACCCTTAAGACGGTTAATATAAATGATGCGCCTTGAAAACATGATCGCATCCCACTTGAGCCGGCAAGCTTCCCCTGCCCTCAACCCGTGGCGAAACATCAACAGTAGCAAACAGTAATCCCTCTGTTTGTGCCGCCCCCTATTCCCTGCTGCCTCTATTAGTACCTTCACCTCCTCTATGGTTAGATACTCCCGGCTCCTATACTCTTCATTCTTCTTTCTCTCCACCATTCCCCACCAACACCCTAACTGTCTGTAAAAGGAACATTTTATAGACAGTTTAACTCGCTACGATGCCCATTCTTTCGTTGACCATTACCCGACTGAACCGCAGCTTATCAATCACTCGGAATCAGCACAGCCTGAAAACCCTATGATTCCGTGTGAGTCATCATATCTGCTTATACGAAGAGCGCTATAACCATCATCAGGTATGATCCGCTCTAGGCTTGGTAGTCAATCTATTCCCCTACCAATGCTAATGCGTGATTGATCACGCGGTCAGATAAATACATTCCACACTGGCGCAATTGTTCTAAAACTGGACGCGCAGCCGGAATTACCCCTCGTTGTTTAGCAGTAATAACGATGCCCAATGTCCCCCGTACCGGAATTCCCAAAGTGGCAGCACAGCGACGGGCTGCTAAATCATCCAGAATTACTTCCGTGCCAGGATTTACATAGCCCCAGGTTAGTACGGCTGACTCACCTAGACCCAAATCCCAGCTTTGAATCACATTTGGGACAGGTGGTGTTTCTTGTATAACCAACCAATCAGTATTATTGAGCGTCACTGCTGTTACGTCTGCTGACCCATACGCCTGAATTTCTGCGGCTACAGCATTAGGAACAATAATTGATGATCCCATTAAGAGCAACAAATCAAGACAGCCGCCCTTGGTCAAAAAAATTAATGGGGATGTGTTGATAGCAGGCAGTTCAGCCACGGTTTAACTCGCTCTGCAAATCATCAAAGTCAACAGCAAAGACATCCACTTGTTCACGGGCTAGGACGGCTAGAAAGTCTCGGCGGTTTAAACCAGCAACCGAGGCTGCTTTCTCCATCGAGATTTCCTGCTTCTGATACCAGTAGATAGCAGCAGCGAGGCGCATATCGCGCACAAATTCTTCTGGACTCAGGCGACGGGCGCTAAACACTTCTTCTGGCAGGTTAATCGTGACATTAGACATGATTTCTGTCCTAAATTGCTGCATTAATAATATCAACCATTTCTTTTTAAAAGCGATCGCTACCCCGGTGCGCTTGTTGTGCTACCTGCAACCACCAAGTAGATAAAACCCGCTAGTTGTCTTGCTTTAGGCGAGAGTAACTTACTGCGGTAAGTTGCTTTAGTTTACTAATAATCTACAAGTATATTAAAGCAGACAACTTATTTAAATAATTATCTGACTGTGCCTTAATTTATTTTATGCTGTAAATTACTTAATTGATAATAGCTCTTAGCGGCTTGCCTTATACCATCTAGGTGAGATACTAACTAAAATTTAGATATTTAGAGTCATACACTTTAAATAAAAAGTAACTTACTTTAATTTTCTTAACTTAATGCAGTAAGCTGCCAAAGCGCATTAGTAAATTACTATTAACACACTAGTATATTACTTTCATTTATTTTAAATTTAACGTAACTGACTTTAAATTACCAATACAGAACAAGCAGTATATGGCTACTAAAGATTGGTTAGACAATCACGCTAAAGTTACAGCATACCTTGATTTCAGCCTCTACGCTAGTTTAGAGAAGTGGATGAAAACACACAAAATCAAGAAAGCGTCTCAAGCTCTGACAATTATACTTGAGCATTATTTAGAGGGCAATATTCCGATTGAAGTGATGCCAGAGAACCTAGAACTTGAGGTAAAGCAGCTTAAGGTTAAAACCACCGAAATCGATGGTCTAGAGGCAGCCGTAGCAGAGCAACAAAGGGAATTCAATGATGAGATAAACTCGCTCAGAACAGAAATCGATGGGCTACGGCAAGCTCTAATAAACGCGGGGTTATCATCTCTCAGAGAGAGGGTAGAGGACATACCCAGAGGCAAAATCAAATTCTCATATTCTGATCATGATGCTAAACAGGGGCTAACTAAGACTGACCTGTGTGAGCGGATAAATATCAACGGCAGTCAAATCAATCAATGGGCAACGATGCTTAACCTTGACCCTGATGAGTACCTGTATGAGTTGACTGGGTGGAAGAAACCCCTTCAGGCTCGGCGGTACTTCCCGGTATTGGAGAACGAGCAAAAGCAAGCTGCGAAAATTAGTTAGTAGTCAGAGCGCGATCTCTCTTAGTCACTCAACCAAACAAGCTAGGTGCTTTATGGGTATCCTTGGCACGTCTACTGTGTCCAAAAACAGGTAAATATCATGTTGGCATTTACTGAGTAAAGCGTATAAAAAGTTATAGTAGCACAAGTTTATTTAAGTAGTTGTGGAAGATTTAAAGAAATACTTTTGGTATACGGTGGTGAGTTTGATTATTCTTGGAGGGTTAAAAAACTGTGGCAAGACATCGTTTAGCCAACGTGTAACAAACTCAGACAGATATCTTCAAGAACAAATAGAAAGAGAAGCATACTTTGCATCTCCTGGACGCAATCCAGTTTATGGTGCTTGTTATTGCCCGTATGACTTCACTTCAAACTACCGTCTTTGTGGAGAAATGTCTGCATACGTAAGACCTGACGGTGAAATACCTACTTGTTTTAATGGTGACAGCTATATCCAGAATTACAGGGGGCACTACATAAACACCTATTTGTAACAGCTAGATCCCCATGAAACAGTCCAAAATTTTTATTGAAAAATATTCAGATGGATATGTTGCTTATCCTATTGGTTTTCTGGGAGCTATAGTTTTTTAACTATTCTGCATACATTGCTGCAACTGCCCCTCAACTACCGGGAGCAACGCTCTTACTACTTCTGTTTAACTGAATGGCAGTAAGGGTTTTGATGTTATCCCAGTTGAGCATTACCCTGTGTTTAACAATCTCAAATTATAGGAAGGATTTCGGGAATATTAAGTTAGGACTATTTTTAACTACAAACATCATGACAAAGTATGAATTAGTTTATAACCGTGATGGGAGTCATAAAGTTTTAATGGAAGCTTTGGAAACAACTCAATCTCGATTAATTATTGTTTGTCCTTGGATTACAAATGATGCAATTATGAAAGTAATTCCTTTTTTTGATACTCTTCTTAAAAAAGGAATTCATATTAATATAGGTTGGGGTAATTTCGCAGATATTATAAATATTGAGCAAAAATATCCTTCTAAGGAAAGCTTTAGGCAAAGGTTAATGCTTTATTTAGGTTGGAAATATGCTGGTATAGGCGTTCTGGTAGCAATGGAACAGGAATGTACGTTAAGCCCAAAACGCCTGTTGTGGCTGCACTTTAGCCATCAGAAATAGATGAGTTTATTCCTGTGATAAAGATTATTATCACAGGAAAAAGACGCTCAAAGCCTGA
>JBGTMK010000519.1:0-21795 GCA_041743605.1 Nostoc sp. | reverse complement strand
GTCTGTTATATCCTTCCACGTTCCGGCTACGCCTCGTACCTGCGCCTGCACCCCCAATTTTCCTTCTGTTCCCACCTCCCGCGCCACCCGCGTCACTTCAGACACAAAGGAATTGAGTTGATCCACCATCGTGTTGATCGTGTTCTTGAGTTCAAAAATTTCTCCCTTGACATAGACGGTAATTTTCTTCGACAGATCGCCGTTTGCAACCGCAGTGGTCACTTCGGCAATGTTCCGCACCTGTGCTGTCAAACTTCCGGCCATGAAGTTCACGCTGTCGGTGAGATCTTTCCAGGTTCCAGCAACGCCTTTGACCTGTGCCTGACCGCCAAGCTTCCCTTCTGCTCCCACTTCTCGCGCCACCCGTGTCACTTCTGAAGCGAAGGAGTTAAGCTGATCCACCATCGTGTTGACGGTGTTCTTGAGTTCCAGAATTTCGCCTTTCACATCGACGGTGATTTTTTTAGATAGATCGCCATTTGCGATCGCGGTGGCAACTTCAGCGATGTTGCGAACTTGACCGGTGAGATTACCTGCCATCAAGTTCACGTTATCAGTTAAATCTTTCCAAGTACCTGCCACACCTTGCACTTCGGCTTGAACACCTAACTTACCCTCAGTTCCCACCTCACGGGCAACCCTGGTAACTTCCGATGCAAAGGAACCGAGACGATCTACCATCGTGTTGACGATCTTAGCAGTTTGGAGAAACTCACCTTGGAGGGGTCTGCCGTCAATTTCTGTTGCGATCGTTTGGGATAAGTCACCATTGGCGACTGACCGAATTACACGAGTAGTTTCAGCAGTTGGTTGAACTAAATCTGTAATCAAAGTGTTGACAGAAGCAACACAATCTGACCAAGAACCACGAACATCTCCGAGAGAGGCGCGATCGGCAATTTTGCCTTCTTTGCCGACAACATTACCAATCCTTTGTAGTTCGGCCGCCATCCGCTCATTTTGATCAATAATATCATTGAGCGTATCAGCTATTTTTCCTGCCACACCAGTATGGTCTATGGGCATCCGAGCCGAGAAGTCACCCTGTTTAACAGCATTCAGCGTTCTCAGTAGCTGATTTAAATCTAAATTGTCGCTGTCTCTAGTCAACTGTTCGGTTGCCATAGCTTAATCTCTAAAATTTTTCTGGGTTTTTGTGTTTAACAAAGATTTTTTCAAAGCAGGAAGCGGATTAATCTTCCTAACTTAGCACTTACTATTCCGAACTGATGTAATCTCTAAGTTCCAGATTGTTTCGGTAAAGTTACAAAAATTCGTAATGATTCGGTTTACTTGTTTAGCTTTAATAACCAAAATACTATGCCAATTCTCAATCGCATGAAATGTAGACCTAACAAGAACAGTCCCTTCTTTGCTAACCTTGTTGAGTAAAATTTAAAGCCTCTCTCTTCTTGCAGAGAGTAATGGAAGTAAGGTCAGAGTGTATTGCATCTAAATGAGAAGCGCTATATTTTGGTTGTAGAGATAGCAATCAAGTTTACCTTTTAGTTTATCGTTGTCTTTAATTCAGTACTCAATATTCAGGTTTCCACCGATAAAGCTTATTCATTTTAAATGATAACTGGGGAAATTAAAATTTCTCAAGGGGGAAAGCAGTAGGTATTGGTAAAAAAAGCTATGAGTAACCAGCGATTTCCATCAGCGACATAGCAAAGTTCAACCATATAGTCGCGATATAGTCGCGATCTCTCACGGGAATAGCTACAAAGCGATCGTGTGCTACATCTTCAGATTCATATTGCTTTTGATAACTCAAGTCAATCCCAATTATATCGTAGAGCCGTACTACCAATTGGGAGCCGCCCTGTTGTTGCAGCAATGAGTAGCATTCAGCTATTCAATTGTCAAAGTCTCGTTTAGTTTAAGCAGCCATTGATAACATGGCTCATCAATTGGGGCAATGTCTCTCCGTCGCTGCGCTAAAGATTCTGTGTAAGCTATAAGCCAAGTAGAAGCAAGTTCTTGCTCAGTTGCAGCCTCTTCTGCCAGTGTACGAGCAAACTGTAGCTCTACCCATTCTTTAAAAGTAACTATTTGAAGGGATATCCCAAATATTTCTTCAATTTCATTACATCTAGGCATCAGTTCATCAATTCGTTCAGCTTCAAGACTTGTAACGAAACCAGCCTTTCTAACGGCGGGATGTACTTCCAGTTTTTCTGATAATTCCTCAATCTCATCTCGCAAGTATGACTTACCATACTTGGCGTCCCAAGCTTCTACAATTTGCCTATCCTCTAAAAGTTCGATATCACCAATATTGCCATGCTTCTTATTGGCTGAACGCATTTGCGAAAGTGGTTTTAGCAAACTGTCGGGAAAAACTTGGTATTCTTGCATGGACTGCATTAAGCTATGCATAGCTATCTCCATTAAACGAGCCGCATAATCAGATTGATTAATGTGACGCAGTATCAAACTTAATGAAATGCCTTGATCAACAACTGTTTCTCCCAGAAATAAGGTTAGATTTTCAATAGTTTGTAAAGCTAATCTTCTAAAGTTATCTGCTTGATTGAGTAGTTGCGAAAGAAGATAGCGCAGTGCTACTTCAGAAACTACTTCGTTTTTCTCAATTGCCTCAACAAGACTTACCCACTCAGAACGTGCGCCTCTCATCTTGGCTTTATATACAGATGAATACGGGTAATTTTCTGCTAAACTGCGTGTCATCATGAAACCATCCGCATTCAATCTAAGTAGTTCATATTTTCGTAACACAGGTGTAATGTATTGTTTATCCAGAGAACGCATAGAGATACCATCACACCAAGAAAAGTCTCTTGTAGCCGTACTTCCTTTGTGTAACCTAATGCTCTGCTCTGGCTCAATTGTCTTAACACACAACTGTAGAATTGACAAACCTACTAATGCTCTACCAACTTCGCTAGTCACTGACTGTACAAGTCTATCTAAAATATATTTATGAGCTTGGTTCAAGGTCAATAAATCAAGATTCGATGAATAATCTCTGCAAAATAAAATCTGTCTTTCCAAGTAACCTGTAGATAATTCGACTGCTATTTTCTTGTACCGTATCTTTGCAGCTTGACTCATTCCTCCTTCTTGAAAGTATTGAATTGTTCCATCAGGTAAAACCAACTCACTTCTGTTTATATAGACTCTCAGGTGTAGCTCATTCATGATCTATTTATAGACTTTTGCGAAGTTGCACACTTTTAGGGTTTAGTGTAGGAAAGGCATAAGGAATCAAATACTCATCTTTGGAAATTTGTGGGTTTGTGTTGTGATTTCTAACTTCGTAGCCCATAGTTCGCAGAGACTGAAGATAGGAAAAGACATCTTCTGCTTTCACGCCCCATCGGTCTGCAAGCTCTTTGGTTGAAAGTTGAGCAGCAGTACCAATACACCTTGTAACACATTGGATTACGCGCCAAAGCGGTTTAACTTTCAACAGAGGATGGAAAGTTATTATTCCACTAATTCGGGTATTGTATTGATAATATCCAGATAACTGAACTAAATCCGCTTTTCCTGTAGCTTCAGTTAACTTTTCTTCAAAAGCTTTCCAAAGAGATGTATATAGCTGTGCATCAAGAGCCTTAGCACAAAGCTTAACTGAACACGTTCCCAAAACCCATTCATCATGACCGCAAGACGGATTAATATCTATTACGAATTGATCTTCTTCTTCACAATTATCATTGATACCTGCTGTGAACAGCCAGCATGAATCATTCAAATCGTAGGATATATAAATTTTTACACCTTCAGAAGTTTGTTCTGTTGTCCAAGAAAAATCAGCAGATAAAAATCTGATCATTTTTCCTTTGTCTTCATATTTCAAACGAGGTATAGATAAAATTTTTCCGGCTTGACGTAAATCTATAATTGCAGATTTAGCCTTTTGAGCATAAATTGCCGTTAACCTTCTCTTACGCTGGCGAAACCCTAGTTTTTTATTTTCAGGCAAGTAACTTATAGGGAAAGGTAATTTAAATTTAATTACTTGTTCTAAAATACTAAGAGCCAATATCCGCCCAAGTTGAGGAGGCACTGAATTTCCAATTTGTTCAATACAAACCTGTCTATTACCAATAACTTCATAGTCATCAGGAATAGTTTGTAATCTCTTTAGCTCTGCTATCGAAAATTTCCGATTTTCCCAACTGAAAGGCCCGGTATATTGTCCTCCCTGCGCTTTAATTGTTCGTACTGGATTTGTTGGATCTGCTTTATACAAGAAATCTGAAAATTTTGATCTCCAGCTAAATATTGGGTTAGGATAACCCATCTCTTTTGTATAGAAACTATAGTTCAGTCCAGGTGGAATATGTTCGAGTAGATGTCCAAAACGTCCACCTATACCTGTTTCCATTTCTGAAATATCAGCGCCTTTTACAGCTTCTCCTCCGGAATAATAAGAATTTTGATTCAGAGAATCTGGGCCATGAGTAGGATAGGGAAATAAATATTCGCCTTCTTTTAATCCAACAATAAATAAACGTTCTCGATGTTGCGGTACTCCATAATCAGCGGCATCAAGAATCCGAAAATAAATACTATAGCCAACTTCTCTAAAAGCTTTTTGGATTTCTTGCCAAGCTCTTCCTCCATTGGCACCAGTTATTCCATATACATTTTCAAATAAGAAGCCTTTCGGCTTAAGTACATTGAGAATACGAACATATTCTTGAAATAGTGTACCTCTAGCATCTGTTGTTCCAGACACTCCAGCGGCTCTACGTCCGGCAGCAGAAAAAGTTTGACAAGGAGGGCCTCCAATAATAAAGTCTACTGTCAGATGAGATTCAGGTAAATAATCTCTAATATCAATGCAGACAGCTTCAGAGCCTTCGAGCCATTTCTTTGGTAAAGAATTCCTTTGTAAAGTCTGAACATACTTAGCTTCAAGCTCTACCATTTGAATAATTTCAAAGCCAGCATCATGAAATGCAATGTCTAATCCACCACCACCAGAAAATAAGCTGAGTGTTTTAATAGGAGTAAGTCCCTGTTGCATCACCCATTGGCGGAGAGATTTACCAAAATTGTCAGTCCATGCTGCTTCTTGGCCGACTTTAAGAATGGCTAAAATATCTTGGAACCAAGTTGTATTAATTGGCTCGGAGCTAGACAAATCTAAAGAAAGAGACAACTGTCGCATTGCGTAACCTTAACCTAAATATAACGCTTGTCGGTTGTGTAAAATACACTTTGGTAAAGGAAAGGGACTAGAGGATTAAGGATTAGAGTAGTGTATTCCATCTATCTGAAAACCGCTATATATAATAAATAAAATCCCCTCTCACCACACTTCCCTCAAAGGGAAAGTATGTAGGTTGAGAGGGGATAATTCAGGGTAATGTTAGCTTTCGGAAGTTTCCTGAGAGAACTTCTTATGGATAGTTCTTGTAGATTCCCCATCAGCAGCTACTGTTATGAGATAGTCCATTAAACCATCTGAAAAGGGGAGACGTAAGTGGAAAGTCCCATCGGGTTTAATTTTGATGGCATGGCCACCAATGTTTACGGTTGTATTTGGTTGAGTTGCTCCGTGAATAATCAACTCGGCATCTGCTACAAACCAAAAATCTCCGTGGGGACGACTGAAGACGCGAACGTTAGGTGAACGGGCTATGAGTAACCAACGTTGTTTATCGCCGTAGGCATCGCCATCAGCGATATAGCCAATTTCAACCATATAGTCGCGATCGCTCACGGGAATAGCTACAAAGCGATCGTGTGCGACATCTTCAGATTCATATTGCTGTATGAGTTGAGGACTTTGATAACTCAAGTCAATCTCAGTTACATCGTAGAGCCTTACTACCAATTGGGAGCCGCCCTGTTGGCGCAGTGCTTCTTTCTGAGTTTGAGAAATGTACCAAGAAACATAAGCCCACTTGGGAGTACGCGGTGTGAGTGCAACACTGCTCACTTCTTCAGTGATCTCTTCTTGGTTATCTACCCAGTCAATGGCTGTTTGGCTGGTTAATTCTACATTTTCAACGGTGGGTTCCGTTGTGGTATCTGTTATGGGGTCTATATGTATAGGACTGAAGACACGAACGATCGCTGAACGGGCGATAAATAACCAGCTATCGCCATCAGCGACATAGCCAATTTCAGCTATGTAGTCGCGATCGCTGATGGGAATTTCCACGAAGCGATCTTGTGCTGTTTCTTCGCATTCGTACTGCTGGACAAACTGAGGACTTTGATAACTCAGGTCTATTCCAGTTACATCATAAAGACGCACTACCAATTGAGAGCCGCCTTGTTGTTGCAGCGCGGCTTTCTTGATTTCGGAAATCTCCCAAGAGACTTCAGCCCACTGGTAAGTCCGGGCTGTGAGAACAATACTGCTTTCTTCTTGGGCGATCTCTTCTTGGGTATCTACGAAGTCAATATCTGTTTCATCTACGATTTCCAGATCATCGACGATGGGATCTGCAATAACAGGACTAAAGACACGAATAATAGCTGAACGGGCAATGAATAACCAGCGTTCGCCATCAGCAATATAACCAATTTCAACTATGTAGTCGCGATCGGTGACGGGAATATCCACCAGTCCATCGTCTGCTGTCTCTTCACATTCGTACTGCTTTAAAAGCTGGGGACTTTGATAACTCAAGTCAATGCCAGTTACATCATAAAGACGTACTACTAATTGAAAGCCGCCTTGTTGCCGCAGTGCTGCTTTCTTGGCTTCGGAAATCTGCCAAGAGACATGAGCAGATGTATAAGTATATGGTGTAAGTACAATATTGCTCTCTTCATCACTCTCTTCATCTGCATCCACCAAACCAGTAACTGTTTCGGCTGCGATCGGCTCACTCTCAACTGTATTATCAGTTTCTTCTTGGGCATCAGATGTCAAAGTGGTAGCCCAGACTCCAATCCCTGCACCTGCTGCTAAAGTCGCAGCAGCAGCAAAATCTGCGGAGTCAGCTTCCGGTTGTGCTGGTGATTCTGACTCTGGCAAATCAACAGTGGGTTCGGCTGCATCCGCCACTATATTCAAGATATCTTCTGGAAATTCTGGCAAATCTAGCAATGAGGATGTTTGTGCCGCTGACGGTTCCACATCATCTGCCACTTCGCCAGACTCCGGTAAAGGAAATTCATCTACTGAGGCTGTATCTTCATTTGAGGTAATACTATCTAGCCAGTTTAATTCTGCCTGAAGTTCCTCATCTATCTGATCTTCACTAACTTCTGTGTCCCAATATCCAAAATTAGATGTTACTTCTGGCACATCTGTTGATTCTGTGACTGGGGCTGTCACATCAGATGAAGGTAGTTCTAGGTCAGATGTCTCTTCTGGAATATTACCCAGGTGAGGATATGAAGTATTTACTACAGCTGCTGGGGCTTCTATATCCCATGCAACTTCATCCGACTCAGGAGGGTTTGTATCCGTATAATTATTTAGCTCTATTGTCTCATCAATGGCGTCTGTTTCTGTTTCGTTGTTGGTAAAGGCAGACCAGGTAGCCGCCCCGATGCCTGTTGTAAGAGCTGCACCACCTGTTAAAGCTGCGGCTCCTAAGTTGTTATTTTGTGAGCCATTAGCGACACCTGAAGTTGTGCCTTCATAGAGGTTAGAGGTGCCATTAGTTGCCTCTTGTACTAAATTATTTGATGTCTCCTGAGTTGCATTCTGATTTAGGTCAGATTGGGTTTGAGCATAGATGTTGAAAGGAGTGCGATCGGGGGTTTCTTGCTCTTGAAGGTGCGACACTGGCTGCCCCTCAAGTATCGCCCCGTTAACGGAGGGAACTGTACTAGCATCAAGCGCCGCTGTTTCTCCGTCTTCTGGGCTTGGTGGATGAGGATTTGATTCTGGTAAGTTGTCTGCTTTCTCGGTGGGCGATGGGCGTTTCCCCAGAATTGCCCATGATAATGCTCCAGCTACAGTCAGAAAAAACACAGGTAGCAGCAACCAAAATGGTATATCCCTATTTACAATTGGACTATTTTGTGGTGGAGCAGATACAAAAGGTTGTTCACTAAATGGAGTGGCACTAGGGGAAGACGTAGGATCTGGTGTCGTTTGGGCAATAATGGGGGAAGTGTTGACAGCCGGTTGTGAGAAGCTAGCTGCGATCGCCTCTGCTTCAGCAGTTCTGGCTTGTTCTATGGCTTCCTGTCCTGGAGGTGCCAGGGTAAAGCCGAGAAAATCTACTGTGGTTAAGCTGGGATTTTTTTTGTAAACGTAAACTAAAGGTTGTGAGAAGGGATATTTAGCATCATCTGGTAAGGTTTGATGTAATTGCAGAACTCGCACACCTTCCAACTTTGATACCTGATTAGCTAACACATAGCTGATGCCGTCTTTGCCCAGTTGCTTGACGATTTCTGCGGTATTATCTTCAGTTACTTGGGTAGCATTAGAACCTGTAGTAAAGTCAGCAGTCTTAAAGGCTGGATAATCTCGAAAAGTATCACGAGTATCGCTGGTGTTAGGGCGATCAATTACCCGAATCTTCCCTGAAGGCCCTCCCAGTTGTGACCAATTTGTAATTTGTCCCCGAAAAATCCGGGCGAATTGCCTACTGGTCAAGCTTTGCTTGAAAGGATTATCTGCACCAACTATGATTGCAATCTTCTCACGGCGCAAGCGAACTTGCTCTAGTCCTTGGGCTTTTTCTGCTGGCGTTAACCCACGCCCGATTGCTGCTATGTCAATTTTGCCATCTAGCAAATTTTTCAGTGCTGTATCAGTACCGTTAGCAGCAACTTCAACCTTTGTACCAGAAAACTGTTTTTCAAAACTTTCTTTCAGGCTTTTGTTGATTGCACCCAAGCTACTGGAACCATCAATCCGTATTGTTGATCCATTCGGCACTGTTTGTGGTGGTGGAAAAGAGGTAGCTTCAGGTGTAGATTGTGCTAGCACTGGTGGTATCAGCACCAGTGTTCCTGTCATCTGGGTTGTAGCTAAGGCAACCCATAATACCAGCTTGACTATCGAAGTATCTTTTTTTTCTTGTTGCCACATAAGCCCCTTATTAAAGTAAAAAAAATAGAAAGCCTACCAGTCCTAAATCGCGATTTTTTTTAGAGATTATGGAGGAGACGGGCTAATTATACATCTGAGTTATCTTTACTTCTAATTACTTCAGTACACTTGTGCTAATTTATACTTTTTTATAGCTTGTATAGGATGATAATTTATACTCTAATTGCCAAAGTCTGTTTACTATAAATTTTTCTAAGTCATATTGCAACTTATACCAAGTTGGTAGCTTATGGCCACAATTATGAATTATTGAATTACTAAAACTGGTAAAGTGTAGCAAATTCAATATTATTTAACAATATTCTTGTCAGTAGTTATGAGTATCCTCCTGTCTTAACTGAGTACTCATTGTTCAGCACTGATTGAGATAACAATGACAATCTGGCTTATCAATGAGTGACTCCACCAAAGCATTTAGGGCAGTAGCAGCTAAAGCGCCACCTCCCAAAGTCCCTTCAACTGTAATATAAGGTATTCCTTGTTGCATCAGTTGTCGCTTGGCTGCGGGAGCATGGCTAAAGCCAATGGGCATTCCAATTACTAGTGCGGGCTGAATTTTTTGGTTAGCGTAGGCGTAGCCCGTCGTAGACATCGCTTCACAAACTTCAACAAGTACCGAGGGAGCATAACCAACTACTAAGATAGAACCCGGACTTACTTGTTGCAATTTTTCTCGCCATTGTCGATGTTGCCAAAAGGCAAGTTCTGCTTCTGTGGCGGTGGTAATATGAGGGTTATCAATCAAGGTTTCAATCCGGCATCCCAAGTGAACTAATCGGGTTTGATCTAAAGCAGCAGCAACGGTTTGGGTATCGACAACAATTTCACAGCTTGAAGATAAAGCTTCTCGACTAGCTGCGATCGCATCTCGACTCAATTTGATAAAGGACACTAAACTGACATCGCCACAAGCCAAAACCAACTGAGAAATTAAATGTTGTTCAATTTCCGAACGGTGAGATAAGTCAGGTAGTAAGCGTTGTAGCGATTCTGAAAAAGCTTCCGAATGGGTATGAATTTCGGCATCTAAGCCACTCCACAAGTTTTCCAATCCCCCCAATCCGGCTTGAGTTTCGACATCAAGTAACTTCAGTTGTGCCAAAACTTCCGCCTGGATAATTTGACAATGGCGATCGCGCCCCAATAATCCTTCTAATGCTGATGCAGTTTGTCGCAGTTGAGAAATTTGTTGCATCACCGCCCGATATTGCTGCTGGAGTTGTCCCATGAGGTTAACAGTTGTGTCGGCTTCTGGTTCCACCTCCAAAATATTGCGGATATGGTTTAGCTGAAACCCTTGCTGCTTCAGTGCGACAATCCGTTGTAACCGGAGGACATCTTTTTTGGTGTACAGACGGTAATTGCTGCGCGATCGCACTGGTTGCGGTAGCAGCCCCAACTGATGATAATGGCGCACCATCCGCGGAGTTAAACCGCCACCTACCAAGTGCGTCAACTGCTTAATTGTCAGATCGCTACTTTTGATTTCCACGAATTATGATCTTAAAGAGGTTAATTATTGCCAAAGGGACATTTAGCAAAGGCAATGTCTGACGACAATCCACTGCGTGTCTACGCTTTTAACCTAGCTTAGTTAAACGTATTCTTTAAGTGGCAAAAACCCATGCAATTTTTTATAAATCTCATATTCAGTTTTTTCAATGATATGAGCCAGTTCAGCTAAAATTAGCCCAGAATATGTAAGTGTGGCTCCATTTAAAAGAGCTTGGTTGATATATTTAAGATAATTGCCGGATTTGAATGCTTTAGTACCAAACCCAGCATTTGTATAAGTCTGCCAAAACCAGACGTTGGTATCTACAAGAAAAATATCACCCTGTTGGGGATTATCAGTTTTGATGTCAATGATATCAGCTTGGATGTTAAGATTGACCACCATGCTTTAAAAAGTTGCAGCTTGCTCTGTAATTACTGCATCAACCGCATTACGAAATTGCTCATCAGAATAGTAATGCTTCGCATTGGCAATCACACGCTCAAGAACATTCCACCCCTCAGAACTGATAGCGGTGAACTCAACCAGCCGATTAAGGTTATCTGCTGGAATATCTTTCAAGAGATGACCGATCGCAAAGTTGAAAAAAGGAGAAGCAAAGACCTGAACTCCAGTAAAATCTAATTCTACAGGGTTGCCAGCAATCAGAACTGGATGAATCTGATCATATACCTTCTGCCCACTCTCAGCGCTGATGGCGTATTTCCCAACAAGATCAAAAATTTTGTATGCCATTCCTCTATCTCCCTCTTTAAAATAACCGCTTCTTAAGTTGATGAGCTTCAGTTGCTAGGCAGTAGTAAGATTCATCACAGCGAAGTGCAATATTAATCAGAGTCCCTCTAAGATTAGTACATTTGTTCTCATATATAATATTATCGCCTACATTGACATATCCGTCATTACTAAAAATTGTAAGGTTTCCATGATTTTTTACGATAAACTCCTGCAATAAATTTAAGCCTGCGCCACGGGAGATACTGTCTTGCTTAGTGCTATTTCCCGGCTCGAACGCCCACTGTAGAGCCTCATTAGCAGTCTTGTCTGAGTTCTGAGGTAGAGAGCGAACACTAGTAGGGATACCAATACCAAAGTCGATGACCGTCAGATGAAGAAAACCAAGCTTTGGATAGTGCTGACCGCAACTGAACACCCCCACAGCAGATTGACTATGATCAAATGCATTGAAATATATCTCTAAGACTCGCCCGGTAATTGCATCCTGTAGTTTTGGACTGATGTTGACCCAACCTTTGCCCAGCCAATTATATTTCAGGTAATCTGCAATAGCATTAAAATCCTGATGAAGATCATTCCGGTAAGGTATAGAGTTACCGTCCCAGGGTTTCCTGTCACAACCGAAATCACACAGGAAGCCATTCTGAGCCAAGTTCATACTAATTTTCTCTGGAAGTGTATTCCAATCGAAAGTGAGAGAGCCGCCACGAGCTTCGATAAAACGGAATAGTCCCCCCAAAAAAGCAACGCCGTAGTGTCCCAAGAATTCGCAGTAGTGAAAATCTACCTTAATATTTAAGTAATCTTGGGGTAGTTGCTCAATTTCATCCCTGAGTTTGAATAACTTATTAAAATGATAGAGATTGTCATCAATTGTGGTTACATAAAGAATTAAATTTGGTTGGTTTTTAGCCTCTAACAGCAAGATAACTCCAACTCTTACAGATATTTATTAGCTATTTGTAGCTTGAACTCTAACACTGGTATCAACAAGATTTAGCACTTTTTTGCGATCGTGGAGCGTGCCAGAGGCGATCGCTTTCATCCTCTGATAATGAATTTGAAGGTTTACAAATTAGCAGACCATACCCAGAATAAAACACACATTAACATAAAAAATCACTCTGCAAACCTACCCACTCTGCATTTCAAAATCATTATAAAGCTTGACATTAACATCAATGTCAAGGTTTAGCGTAAGAGAGTCCCTGTTAATTCACCTCTCATGCTCTACCCCCAACGTTTAGGCCAATTCACCAGAGAACACGCAGATACCGTAGCCGCCCTTTTATGTGGCTTATTGTTACTTTTCGGATGGTTCGCCTTGCATCTCGGATGGTTAGGATTAGCCTTCCTGCTGCTACCTGCTGCTTATGTAATTGGTGGTTACGAAAGTGCGCGGGAAGGATTGACTACTCTTTTCAAAGAAAAAGAACTCGATGTAGATTTGCTGATGATTGTCGCCGCCATTGGTGCTGCGAGTCTCGGCTTATGGCGAAGAGAATATCATCTAATTATTGATGGGGCAATTTTGATACTCATCTTTGCCATCAGTGGCGCACTAGAAGGCTATGCCATGCAGCGAACTGAGCGGAGTATCAAGAGTTTGATGAGTCTGACACCAGATACAGCAAGGGTTTTGCTTCAGGGAAGAGAAGAAGAAATTCCTATTAGTCAGCTAAAAGTGGGTGATGAGATTGTCGTCAAACCTGGAGAGCTAATTCCTACTGATGGGATAATTTTATCTGGTTACAGTACCCTCAATCAAGCTGCAATTACAGGTGAGTCTTTACCTGTAGAGAAAACAGTCGGTGCAGAAGTATTTGCCGGCACACTCAACGGCTATGGTGCATTGCAGATTAAAGTACATAAACCAGCCCAAAGCAGTTTAATCCAGCGTGTAATTCGTTTGGTAGAACAAGCGCAGACAGAAGCACCACCTTCGCAAGAATTTATCGATCGCTTTGAGAAAGGATATGCCAAAGTCATTGTAGTAGCCGGGATATTACTGGCAACTTTACCGCCATTTATTTGGGGCTGGGATTGGGAAACGACAATTTATCGGGCACTTACTTTCCTAGTGGTGGCTTCTCCCTGTGCGCTGATGGCTGCAATTATGCCCACCCTACTTTCGGGAATCGCCAATGGTGCAAGACAGGGGATTTTGTTTAAGAATGGGGCGCAATTGGAGAAGATTGGCAAAGTCCGAGCGATCGCATTTGATAAAACTGGTACTCTCACAACAGGACAGGTGCAGGTATTTCAAGTAATTTCAGTTAGTGAATACACAAAAGATGATGTATTAAAAATTGCCGCTAGTGTAGAATCATCTTCTGAACATCCCATCGGTAAGGCAATTGTACAAGCGGCTAGTAATTTAAATTGGGTTGCTGCAATCGAAGTGCAAGCCTTACCTGGACAGGGAATTGTCGGAATTGCCCAAGAACAAGAGGTAATTGTCGGGAATGCCGTTTTTGTGCAAAAGTACGTCACAAATTTACCAGAAGAATTGCAAGAAATAGTTCAATCTTGGGAGCAAGAGGGTAAAACTGTGGTTTGGGTAGCACAGGGAGCAGAGGTGATTGGTGTAATTGCGATCGCAGATGAAGTAAGATTGCAAGCAGCCGCAACCATTACCCGGTTAAAAAAACTGGGAGTTGAGCAAATTGTGATGTTAACCGGGGATAATCAAGAAACTGCTCAAACTGTCGCCAGAGTAGTCGGAATTGATCGGGTATATGCTCAACTGCTACCAGAAGATAAGCTTGATGTTATCCGTCGTCTACAGCAACAATATCAAACTGTGGCAATGGTAGGTGATGGAATAAATGATGCACCAGCTTTAGCGCAAGCATCTGTAGGTATAGCGATGGGGGTATCTGGTAGCGATGTAGCATTAGAAACCGCAGATATAGTACTGATGACAGACAGGTTAGAAAAAATTGCTGTAGCGATGCATTTAGGTAGGCGATCGCAATCCATAGTCAAACAAAATATAGTTGTAGCGTTGGGTTTCATTATGTTGCTTTTGGTGGGCAACTTTCTGGGAAATATTAACCTACCCATCGGCGTCATTGGCCATGAAGGTTCCACAGTCTTAGTTACTCTCAGTGGACTGAGATTGCTTAAATAGTCAAGTTAAGGAGGCAGAAGGAATCCCCATAATTGAAGAAGAATTCAGAATTCAGGAGCAAAGCCGGAGACGTTTCCGTTTAGCTCCAGTCAGAATGAAGACGCTCGATAGCGACGCGCAGCCTAAGAAATACATACTTTTTTTGTTTTTCATAAATGGTGAAAAATTAATTTGTAATTTTGATTTTATGGGAATGTTGCTAATGGGATTCAGTTCCTAAACGCAGCCGCAATCGTCGTCTTCCCAGGATTCGTGATTCAGTAGGTCGATAATTCTATCCCTGAGTAGAAATTCATTTTTTTCTAACTCAAGTTCAAAATTCACCCAGTCACGATGAGGAATATATTTACAGAGGGTATAAATTGGCTGCTGACGGTTAATAAGTCCCTTTTTGACAAGTTGAAGTGCTTCTTCCTTGATAGCCTCGATGTCATATTTAACCGTAGTGTTCATAGGTCGTTCCTTTATTTTTAATCAAGGAATTAAGAATCAAAACAATAATTGCTTTTACTCACCCTTTAAACTTATCAAATAAAATTGGCGAGAATTGTGAAGAATCAAGACATTAATCTTTGCTGGAAGTTACATATGTCAGTGATATCCTCTTTGTCCCCCAAGTATACCTCCTCTAGATAGATTCTTGTAGAGAAAGCAAGCTGGCACAACAAACTGTAAACTTCAAAAGAGGATGTATATGCTCTCTGGGCGAGTTGCCAAAAGTAGGCTAGGGTAAATAACATTGTTTAGAGGACTTATATTATGCTCCTGAATCTTGATAAAGTTCGTCAATATTTTCCCGCTCTGGCTGGTGAATGGACTTTTTTTGATAATGCTGGTGGGTCACAAACCCTGAAAAAAGTAGTAGACAGAATTAGTGAATTTCTCTTGAGTTCTGATGTTCAGTTAGGAGCTTCTTATGGGGTTTCTCAACTTGCAGGAGAACGATTAGCTTTAGCAACTAGGGGAATGGCTACTTTCATTAATGCCAATTCTTCTAATGAAGTGGTCATGGGATCATCTACTACAATGATGTTGAGAGTTCTCTCAATTTGTTTGGGTCAAACCTTTGTAGCTGGTGATGAAGTTATTGTTACTAATTGTGACCATGAAGCCAATATTGGTGCTTGGCTTGCTCTCGAAAAACAAGGAATAAAGGTTAAGTTCTGGCAAATTAGCCCAGATTCTTTGGAACTTGATTTAGCAGATTTAGAAGTATTGATGAGTCAGCGTACCAAGCTAGTAGCCTTGACTCATGCTTCTAATGTTTTGGGAACTATCAACCCAATCAAAGAAATTGCTGCATTTGTACACGATCGCAACGCGATGATTTGTGTAGATGGTGTAGCTTATGCACCCCACAGATTAGTTGATGTCCAAGATTTGAATGTCGATTTTTATGCTTTGAGTTGTTATAAAGTCTATGGGCCACACCATGCCTTACTTTATGGTAAAGAAGAACATTTATTAAGATTACCTGGTCTTAACCATTATTTTATTGAGCAGACAGATATACCTTATAAGTTTCAATTAGGGAATGTCAATTTTGAATTAAGCTATGGAATGTTGGGTTTATGTGATTATTTAAGTGAATTAGCACAACTGCACTATGGCAATGAAAGTGCGCCTGATTTGAGAAATCAGATGGTGCAAGCGTTTGATTTAATTAGCATACATGAAGAAAAGATTAGCGATCGCCTCCTAAATTACCTTAACAGCAAGTCTAATGTACGAGTGATTGGTCAATCAAAGGCTGATCGTCAATTCCGCGTGCCAACTATATCTTTTGTGGTAGATGGCATCGATAGCTCGACTATTCCGGCAAAAATTGACCAACATTATATTGGGATTCGCTATGGAGACTTTTATGCTAAACGCCTTATTGAATATCTGGGGTTAGCATCCCAAAGTGGAATAGTTCGGGTGAGTATGGTGCATTACAACACCCTTGAGGAAGTTAACAGCTTGATTGAGGCTTTTGAGCAAGTATTTTAAGATTGGGCAAAGGAAATAGTGCTGAGTGCTGAATGCTGAGTGCTGAGTTAAAAACCGCCCACATTCTTGCGGGTATCAACCAACTCCATATAAAAAGATTCCGCCCGCACTCTTGCGGGGCTTTTACCCAGTGCGAAAGTACTGAGTACGCAATCTTCTTTACTCAGCACGGGTTAAACGCCCCGCTACCGCTAACAGCACTGAGTCTTGTAAAAAAGTGAGATTCCCTACTCAGCACTCAGCACTCAGCACTCATCAGCACTCAGCACTTTGCCATACTAAGGTGCAAAACTTGTACCTCTTCTTGTGGCGAAATTAATGTTTTACCCACAGGTAGAACAGCTAAGGCATTGGTTTGAGCTAAATTAATTAAATTGCCGGAACTGTGACTACCACCAGCTTTGTGAAATTCGTAAACTCCATCAATTAAATGCAATTTCCCCCAAAGGTAAGTTTCACGCTTACCATCCGATCGCAATTCATCATGCGATCGCACTTGCAAAAACACTGGTTCCCAACCTTCGGTAATTCCCGAAAGTTTTTTAATTGCTGGTAACACAAACCGCCAAAATGTCACCAATACAGCAGCCGGGTTTCCTGGTAAACCAAAGTAGAGTGCTGAGTTGGCTTGCCGAACGGGAGTAGGGAAAGTGGCGACAGTGAGGGGTTTTCCTGGCCTTATCTCTACAGCCCGAATATGGATTTTTGCTCTTAGGGATTCGAGAATTTTGTCTACGTAGTCATAATCTCCCACAGAGACACCACCAGAAGAGAGAACTATATCAGCGATCGCAACGGCTTGGGTAATGACTTTTTCTAAAGCAACTGGATCATCTTTCACAATGCCTAAAATTAACGGTTCTGCGCCACTTTGTCTCACCAAAGCTGCCAATGCATACTGATTAGAATCCACAATTTGCCCTGGTTGCAGCGGTTGATCAACTGTCACCAACTCATCACCAGTGGAAAAAATTGCCACACGCGGGCGGCGATAAACATTTAGTTTTGGACACTGCGCCGCTGCCAATACGGCAATTTCTGGGGCATTTAACTTAATTCCTGCTGGTAGTAGTTGTGTTCTAGCTTGATAAAAAGATGCTTTTTTTCTGACAAATTCTTGCGGTTTTGGTGCATCCATGATATATACGCGGTTTTCCTCCCGACGTGTCTTTTCTTGGATGACTATAGTATCTGCACCGGCTGGAATCACAGCACCTGTGAAAATCCGCGCGGCTTGCCCTAGTTGAATTGTAGACTTTGGCTGATATCCAGCCGGAATATCTTCAACAATTTCTAAAACGGTTGGCTGTTCGGCGTTAGAGTGCTGTACATCTTCGTAGCGAACTGCATAGCCATCCATTGCCGAATTATCCCAATGGGGAAAATCGAAGGGACTGGTTACAGGTGTTGCCAAAATCCGACTATCGGCTGTGAGTAAATCTATAATTTCTGTATGCCGTTGATGATCCAACGGTTGTACCAAATTCAAAATAATTGCTTCTGCATCGCTGACTGATAACATAGCGATCGCCTCCGACTTTTTCTTTTATCTAAACAGAATTTAGGAGTCAGAAGTCAGAATGGGGTGAAGAAGGCAGGAGGTTGCAAAACAGTGTAAGCTTCTCTTTCAGAGACGCTTCACGAACAGACCTACACTGTTTTGCAGGACACCAAATCAGAGATTTTGGAGTGGTAATTATACCATTTCACGAAAATCTTGATACATATAGATTTTTCGTAGGGGTAAAGCGCAATGCTCATTGGTGTCAACTTAACGTGAAACTGCACGTCCACCAGGAATTGAAATTCCTGGCTCATAGCTGAAGTCATCTTTAGATGACTAAATATCCCCAAAAATCTTGAGTCTACTTCAGTAGACTTTTGCTATTAGGCGGGAACTTCAGTTTCCGACGGGTACTCAAGCCAAGCGAGAAGCCATTTCTAGCTTAAGTTGACACAAATGAGCAATGTGCTTTACCCTAACCCACGTATTTGTATCATTCCTTCTGCCTAGAGTTGCCATGCCCTTCGCGTTAGCGTCTCTGAAAGAGAAGGCCTTACGCTGCGCTATCTGCTTTTTCGGTTAAAATTCATGCTGTTAGCGGATAGCTAAGGTTTAGCCCATTCTGACGACTGACTTCTGAATTCCGTTTTGATCAATTCAACCTAATCCATAGATTCTAATCTATAACTTCAATCAAATAATCCATTGTATAAGAATTAATTAGAATAAACATCATGTATTTATTTTGCTAACTAATTTATTTTTGGTAAATATAACGGTAAGCTGAAAAGAACATTAAGAAAAGACAAATTTCCTTTATCTATAATCATTAGCCGACTGGAAGTAAGTTTAAATTTGCTTCCGGCATGGCCGATTTTTGCTCCCAATTCAGAGGTTAGTTTCATGGCTCAGTTTCTACTTGAGACTGTTTGGCTAGTGCCTTGCTATGCCTTAATAGGTGGAATTTTGGCGATTCCTTGGTCGCCAGGAATCATTCGTAGAACCGGGCCAAGACCAGCAGGTTATGTCAATTTAGTAATGACATTTTTGGCGTTAGCTCATAGTGTCTTAGCTCTTCAATTAACCTTAAATCAGCCACCTCAAGGATTATTTGTTCCTTGGCTATCTACCGCAGGTTTAAACCTCACCATTGCTTTAGACATTTCTTCGGTAAGTGTCGGTGCAATGGTGATCATAACTGGCTTAAATTTCCTAGCCCAAATTTTTGCAATTGGTTACATGGAAATGGATTGGGGTTGGGGACGCTTCTATTCTTTATTGGGATTGTTTGAAGCGGGATTATGTGCTTTAGCTTTGTGCAATAATCTGTTTTTCAGTTATGTCATTTTAGAAGTTCTGACATTAGGAACCTATCTATTAGTGGGCTTATGGTTTAGTCAACCTTTGGTGGTGACGGGTGCAAGAGATGCTTTCTTAACGAAGCGGGTAGGAGACTTATTCTTGCTGATGGGAGTCTTGGGATTATGGACTTTATCAGGGACTTGGAATTATAACGAGTTAGCAGATTGGGCAGCTAATACTCAAGTTGATTCGATAGTGATTACATTAGTAGGTTTAGCTTTAGTTGCCGGGCCGATGGGTAAATGTGCCCAATTCCCTTTGCATTTGTGGTTAGATGAAGCAATGGAAGGCCCTGTCCCCAGCACAATTTTGCGGAACTCGGTAGTGGTTGCTAGTGGTGCGTGGGTGCTAATTAAACTGCAACCTGTATTAACTTTATCGCCTGTAGTTTCGTCATTTGTTATAGGCATCGGTGCAGTTACTGCTATAGGTGCATCCTTAATTGCGATCGCTCAAGTTGATATTAAACGCTGCTTATCTTATTCTGTTAGTGCTTACATGGGCTTAGTGTTCATTGCTGTAGGCGCACAACAAGACGATGCAGCCTTATTGTTGGTACTCACCCACGCTGTAGCAAGTGCATTATTAGTGATGAGTACTGGCGGTATTATCTGGAATGGCATTACCCAAGATGTAACTCTACTTGGTGGCTTGTGGACACGTCGCCCCATATCTGGGTTAGCTTTCATTGTTGGCATATTGGGGTTAATTGGTTTTCCCCCTTTAGGTAGCTTTTGGGCTTTGCTGAAATTAGCTGATGGACTGTGGGTAACTTCTCCCTGGTTAGTAGGAATTATCATCACAGTCAACGCTTTAACAGCCTTTAGTTTAACTAGAGAATTTGGCTTAATTTTCGGTGGTAAAGTTAAACAAATGAGTGAGCGATCGCCTGAAGTTCACTGGCCTATGGTACTACCGATGATGATTTTATGTGGCTTTGTTCTACATTTACCTTTGGTGTTACAAAGCTTATCATTACTACCTAGTTGGGCAGACCTTAATAAAGACGTGGCACTATTACTAATTTGGTCAAGCATTTTTGGTTGCAGCATTAGCGCCATCATTTATTTAGGCAACATTCCCAAGCCAATCCGTCTACCTTGGAAACCTTTACAAGACTTGTTAGCTTACGACTTTTACACACCAAAACTCTATCGGATAACAATCATTTTCGGCGTAGCCCAATTTTCCAAACTTGCTGATACGATTGACCGATTTGTAGTTGATGGCATTGTGAATTTGGTGGGATTATCTTCACTTTTAGGTGGTGAAAGTCTCAAATACAGTACCAATGGACAGACCCAGTTTTATGCTTTAACCGTGCTTTTAGGAGTAGGTTTTTTAGGAATGTGGGTAACTTGGCCATTTTGGAAAGTGCAGTTTTTAAACTTGATTTTTTAAATCTCTACATAATAGTCTGTCAATAAATAATTGATGGGTAAATTCCCTGTAGAGATGGCGATTTATCGCGTCTTTATTACAAGCAAAAGTTTGATATTGTGAGGATAATACCATGAGCAGACAACATCCCCAAATAAATGTTTCCAGAAGAAGTTTACTTAAGTTTAGTGCAGGTGCCATCGGTACAGGTGTATTGACAGCCGGACTTGGTTCCAACTTACTTGCACCAGAAAAAGTCTTAGCAAAAGATGATATAACCCCCGATAAAGCACTGCAAGAATTACTAGATGGAAACGAAAGGTTTGTCAAAAGGAAACGTCGCAACCCCAACCAAACCTATTCACGTTTAGTAGAAGTTGCCAAAACTCAAAATCCCTTTGCTTCTATTCTCGGTTGTGCAGATTCACGAGTACCTTCAGAGATTGTCTTTGATCAAGGGCTGGGAGATTTATTTGTCTGCCGGATAGCTGGTAATATTGCTACAACACAGCAAATTGGTAGTCTAGAATTTGGTAGCTTAGTATTAGGTGCTAAGGTAATTATGGTACTTGGACATGAAAGATGTGGTGCCGTAGATGCTGCAATCAAAGATGCTGAAGTACCAGGACAAATTGGAAGTTTAATTGAGGCGATTAAGCCAAGTGTAGAAAGCTCAAAAGAGCAATCAGGGGATAAGTTAGAAAATGCTTGTAAAGCAAATATTTTGGCGCAAGTTGAAAAGTTAAAAACATCGGCAGTTTTATCTAAGTTAGTAAATGAAGAAAAACTGAGAATAGTTGGTGGTTATTACGATTTAGATACTGGCAAAATCAGTGTAATTGATTAGAGCTTTTGTCATTAGCCAAAATAATTCGTAATTCGTAATTATTGCCCATACTGCAAATCAAGAATTTGAGAGTAGAAAATAATTCTGTAGTTACCCATGCTAAAGTTAGTTGCTCTCTCTATAAATTACGAATTACGTTAGCGCAGCAGTAGCGAGGAAATGTACTCTTACTATTAAGCAAGCTACACTTTTAGCGTCTGTCTTCGACACGCTGCGCCAACGTAGAGAGCGTCATTATAAATTACGAATTACGAACTACGAATTAGTAATTATTCGTTCATAGAAGACAAACGATAAAAATACCATGTTA
>JBGTMK010000518.1:0-3951 GCA_041743605.1 Nostoc sp. | reverse complement strand
GATCGGTGTGGGAGTGCTGGGAAAAGCAATGGAAAAGCTGGATGCCAGCATTCCCGCTTATGCTTTACCAAACCTTTATTATGGCAAATCTAACGAACACTGGCACTTTCCCGGTACGATTACCCTGAGTACGGCAACTCTGACGGCAATCATTATGGAAGTGGGAGAAAGTATTTACCGGGCTGGGTTTAGAAAACTGGTGTTAATGAACTCCCACGGCGGACAACCCCAAGTTATGCAAATGGCGGCGCGAGATTTGCACGTTAAATATGATGATTTTTTGGTATTTCCGTTGTTTACTTGGCGCGTACCTAATATTACTAAAGATTTATTGACTCCGAAAGAAGCAGCGCTAGGAATGCACGCTGGAGATGCTGAAACTAGCATTATGTTATCGATTTTGCCGGAACAAGTGAAGCTAGAGAAAGCTGTTGCAGAATATCCACCAGAACAGTCAGAAAGTAGTTTATTGAGTTGGGAGGGTAAGTTACCTGTGGCTTGGGTGACGCGAGATATCAGTAAAAGTGGAGTAATTGGTGACGCGACAACCGCAACAAAAGAAAAAGGCGATCGCATCCTCGAATCTGTGGCTAACGGTTGGGTACAAGTTATTCAAGATATTTATGCCTATCGACAACCAAAAGTAGACGAGAGATAGAAGCTTTTTACTCAAAGTTAAAAATCCAATACATTCAATGCAGGACAGCATCTAGATTTGCTAATGTAAGAATAATGGAAATAGTAATAGCGTCGCTGCTTAAAATCTATCGGGTAGCAAATTTCTATTGAAAGTAATATTAAGAGAAAGAATTATGACGACATTTGAACCCAAGAGCCTCCGCTCTTATAGCCAAGAAGATGTTCAGCAAATTCTGCACTTAGCGATCGCTCGTCAAGCTGATGACAAAGACACAGAATTTTCTTATGAACAGATATTAGAAATTGCTGCTGAGTTAGAAATTTTACCTGAGTCTTTAAAATTAGCAGAGCGCGATTGGGTAGTTCAACAGGGTCAAGTTCAACAGCGAAAAGCTTTTGACACCTACCGGATCAGAAGATTTCAGAAGCGTATAGGCAAATACGCAATTTTCAATGGCTTTTTGATACTGGTTGATTTAATTGCTGGTGGCGGAATTTCTTGGTCGCTGTATATTTTACTATTCTGTGGATTGCCTGTAGGGCTTGATATCTGGAATACCTTTCAGATCAAAGGTGAAGAGTATGAGATGGCATTCCAAAAGTGGAGTCGTAATCATCAAATCAAGAAAACCATCAGCACAGTTTTGAACAAGTGGTTTAAGGCATTACAGGCTTAGTAGATTTACTTGCGTAAAAAATTTAGATAAGCCAGGTATAACCTGGCTTGAAAACCGAGATTTATTCTTAAAAAAAGAGTAACAGACCTCTATCACAACAACCAATAGATATGAAACAGCATAGTAAGAATTCAGCACCCAAGAGTCAGAAGTCAGAATTTAGAGGTAATCCAGTGTAATTTTTACTTTTATTCATCAAATATTCTTTTGATTCCCTGGCAAGCTTAAAATAGTGCATTAGACGTAGGTTGGGTGGAGCGGAGCGCAACCCAATAGATATCAGGATGTTGGGTTATGCAAAGCCTCCACACAACGGACAATTTTTTTGCAACTATTTTGACTCCTGGATCCTTCCACAATATTTATGGTAAAAACCTAAGATTATTTGGTTTTCATTTAAGCTTTTCGTGAGCAGCCAAAATAATTTTTTCGGTTTCTTCCCAGCTAATACATTTATCAGTTACAGAAACACCATATTTTAATTCTTCTTGTTTACCAGTAATTGGTTGACTACCTTCATACAAATGCGATTCCAACATCATACCAACAATTGATGTATTACCATCCACTATTTGCTGAATAATATTTTCTAAGACAGCACCTTGTAATTTGTAATCTTTATTAGTATTGCCGTGGCTACAGTCAATCACAATTCTTGGTGGTAAATTTGCCTGTTTTAATTTCTCTTCTACCAGTTTGACATTTGCTGGATCGAAGTTTGGTTGACTACCACCCCTTAAAATTACATGACCGTAGCGATTACCTTTAGTTTGAAAAACGCTCACTTGTCCGTTTTGATTAATTCCCAGAAAATTATGTGGGTTTCCAGCTGATTGTAAAGCATTCAAAGCTACTTGAATATTGCCGTCAGTACCGTTTTTAAAACCTACAGGCATCGAAAGCCCACTTGCCATTTCGCGGTGGGTTTGTGATTCGGTTGTGCGTGCCCCAATGGCAGACCACGTAATTAGTTCACTAATATATTGAGGGATGATTGGATCTAGTGCTTCTGTGCCAGCAGGTAATCCCAACTCTGTAATTTTTAATAATAGATCCCGTGCAATTAATAAACCATTCTCTACATGGAAAGAATCATCCATATCTGGATCGTTAATTAACCCTTTCCAACCGACGGTTGTTCTTGGTTTTTCAAAGTACACTCGCATAATTAGGAGCAGCTTATCCTGAACTCGCTCGGCCAATATTTTCAACCTTTTAGAATATTCAAGTGCTGCTTTTGGATCGTGGATTGAACATGGGCCGACTACTATAAATTTTCTGCGATCCTCAAAATCTAGGATATGTTCTATTTCCTGCCTATATGCTAAAACTCTTTGTTCGGCTAATTTTGTTAAAGGTAATTTTGATTTGATTTCATTGGGAGTTAATAAAATGCGATCGTTCTCGATGTTAGCGTTGTCGATATTAGTATTAAATAATGTGTTGTGCATGGGATGCTTTGGCAATTTTATATACGCACTTTAACTGAAGATTGTAACATAAACCTATGAAATTTGAAAATAGCCTATTTTAGGCTTGACAAATTCTTAACTAAACTGTACTAGATTCAAATAATAACTAAAAAAGGGAGAAAATATTCCCCCTTTTTCTCTGCTATTGAATTACTGACTCAGTGGCAGTGTATATTATTACTGCCATACAAACACTTTGGCTTCGTATGGCCCCAAGTCAGTTATGATGCCATCGTCACCAGATTCGACATCATAATTGCCTGTCCACTCATGCCATGTACCAGCGCTAGGAAAGTTAGGAACATGATAGCCAGCTAAAAAGTTTTCTGAGAAATTTGCTATTACGACTACACGAGAACCTTCATCATTCCAACGAGTATAAGCTAATACTTTTGCCTCTGCATTTTCGTGGATAAAATCAATATTTTCTGTGTAGAGAGCGTGATTACTTTTACGCAGATTGGTTAAGCCTTTGTATGAATCAAATAAACTACGATTGAGATCATTACCTAATAGTGTCCAATCGATTTTCGATGATTCTGGTTGTTTAGGTTTATACTCGCCAAATTCCTCTCCCATCCAAATCAAAGGTACGCCAACAGCAGTCATTAGGATGGCTACTCCTAATTTAGCCCGTCTAAAGGCTTCTTCGTCAAAAATCTCACGGTTTCCTAATTCAACCATCACATGGTTATGGTCATGATTGGTGAGGTAATTTACTACGTTGGTGGCACCCAAGAAGCCTTGACGCTTGCAGTCAATGACATCTTTGAGACGCTCTAAATCAAATGTATCACCGCAGATATGTTCTAGAATGCAGTGATAAAAACTGTCATGCCAGCAACCATCCATTGGCCCATCTACATTGGTAATGCTGGTAGTTTCAGGAATGTGTTCAGCAACATTATAAAAAGGCTTCGCACCAGCAGTTTTTTTGGCTTCCTGAACAATCCAGTACATGAAGTCGTAGTTAGAAATTTGCCTCGCTGCATCATAGCGAATACCATCAAGATGATATTCCTCAATCCAGAAACGGATTGTATTACCAATAAATTCCCGCGCTGGATGAATCTCTAATTTTTCGTCATAATGTTCATAATTAAACTCAGGGCCCCAGTTATTATCAGGATCACGAGGTTCATGATGATACCAATAATCGTGGT
>JBGTMK010000517.1:0-17026 GCA_041743605.1 Nostoc sp. | reverse complement strand
TAAACATGATCAAAGGGTATATCGAAATAGCCTTGAATCTGAGCCGAGTGTAAATCCATTGCTAGAACGCGGTTGGCACCTGCTTCGGTAATCAAGTTAGCAACCAGTTTGGCCGTGATTGACTCTCGTCCTGCCGTTTTGCGATCGGCACGAGCATAGCCATAGTAGGGAATTACTGCCGTTACCTGTCGCGCAGAAGCCCGACGACAAGCGTCAACCATAATCAATAATTCCATCAAATGATCGTTCACGGGTTGACAACAGGGCTGGATTAGATAGACATCACAACCCCGAATCGATTCTTGGATTTGAACGTAAAGTTCTCCATCCGCAAATCTTTTACGAATCATTGGTCCTAAGTCCATGCCCACATAACGAGCCACTTCTTGAGACAGTTGTATGTTGGCAGAGCCAGAAAATAGCCGCAGACGATGATTCTCGGTCAGCCCTGTTGCAGATGGTTGCATTTTGAAAGTTGCAGAACTGAGAACAGCAGATCCTCTATGTGCATTCATAGCAATATTATCATTGGAGATTGAATAGATTTAACCGAGAAATAGCCTAAAAAAACATCTGTGAGTTTTGTTAAAGCTTCAATACAAAATTTGAACATTTTTCCATAAAATTATCATTCGCTAACTGTCTAATTTTCTTGGCAAGCAAACTATTGATAGCTGAACAGACATCAAGTGCGTATACTGGGTCTATAGTTCAAATTTTTTGAGTTGAGGCAAATAACCTCAATCTATCAAAGATTGGCGTAATAGATTGCTTCTTATAATTACCTCATTTATAACTGACAGTAAAGCATTTACAAATTAAGTGATATTGAAGTTTGCTCTTAGACAAGAGAACATTTGGGACTAAGTGTTTAAGGTGTATCTTATTATATTCTATGATACTAGAAATAAATAAATAAATAAACTAGGAGATTTAATTTTAAGGTTTAATTCACACAATAAAATTCCAGAATATAAGGTAAGTGAAGAAGGTAGGAGGGAATAAAGCTTGTACTGTAAGCTTTTTGCCAAATTGCGCTAGTTTTGTTCTCTTGTTTCCTACGCGCCACACTCCAGACAACGAATTAATATTGCTGTGGACAGTTAAGAGAGTTGCATAAGACACTTAAAGCGTAACTTTGCGTATACTCCTAACTGGGGGTATACCCATTAGGTAAGGTAAAATATCGCTGCATGTAACTGTGTCGCCTCTTGGACTTAATCTTTGTGGGTGACTTCCTCTTAAGTTGCTACTACACTCAATCAATCGCTCATGCAACCACCCATTATAGTTGGCACTGTCTTGCAAAACCGTTACCGCATAATTCAAATTCTCGGACAAGGAGGATTTGGAAGAACCTATCTGGCAGAAGACCAGAGACGCTTTAACGAACTTTGCGCGATCAAGGAATTGACTTCAACAGCAAAAGAGGCTTTGGCTTGGGAAAAGGCACAAGAGCTTTTTCACCGAGAGGCTGCCATTTTATATCAAATCGAACACCCACAAGTGCCTAAATTCCGAGAAAGATTTGAGCAAGACCAACGCTTGTTTTTGGTGGAGGACTATGTTGCAGGTCAAACATACCGAACTCTGCTGGCTGAACGTCAAGCTGTGGGTCAAACTTTCGCAGAGGCTGAAGTATTACAGCTGATAAAGTTGTTGTTGCCTGTTTTAGAGCATATTCACAGTCGAGGGATTATTCACCGAGATATCTCGCCAGAAAATATTATTTTGCGAGATAGTGACGCTAAACCTGTGTTAATTGACTTTGGGGTAGTAAAGGAACTGGCAACACGTTTACGATCGCCAGAGAATACAATGCCAGAAACCACCGTGGGAAAATTAGGTTACTCTCCTAGTGAACAAATGCAAACAGGGGGAGCCTACCCTAGTAGTGACTTGTATGCATTAGCGGTGAGTGCGATAGTTTTGTTGACTGGTAAAGAACCAAAGGATCTATTTGATGAAAACCAACTAACTTGGAATTGGCAGCAGTGGGTAAAAGTGAGTCCGCGATTTACCCTGGTTTTGAATCGGATGTTGAATCATATACCAAGCGATCGCTATCAAAGTGCTGCTAGTGTATCTCAAGCACTACAGCTTTCAGAGCAAGTTAGTCTTCCTTCCCTGAATGCATCCAACTTGCAGACAATGGCTGTTGGTCGCCGTCCTGACTTAGTAACATCACCAGCTTCGCCGAAGAAGAAACCCGATCCTGTAATTCCACCAAGTCCTTCTAGTTCACTCTTGGATAATCCCTTAGCGATCGCGGCAATTGCCATTGCTGTAGTAATCGTTGCGGGATTTGGTTCTTGGGCATTAGTCAGTTCTATCCGCAGTCAGTCGAAAACAGCAACAGATGAGACGCTTCCACAAAATTTCCCTTCACCAGTAATTTCTGGTGGTACTACATTCACAGCTACACCCACGCCCACACCTATTAACGATCAACCTGTTGTATCTACTAAGCGCCTCAATCTGGAATCATCGAATAACACAGCCACGGTTGAAGATACTCTCAAAGCAAATCAGATAATCCGGTATACTTTTTCTGGGCAGGAAGGTGACAAGTTAACTACGTTTCTTGAGCCAGGAAGCAGTATTTTGCTAACAGTCTTAAGTCCCAATGAACAACCAATTGATCTTAATGCCCGGCAAGTAGCAGCATACGAAGGCACATTGCTGCTAACTGGTAGATACACTCTTGAGTTAACTCTGCTTTCAGGAGTTGCCGAAAGCAATTACAATCTCAATGTCTCATTAGAAAAACCAGTCAAACCAATTCCGACAGAAACACCCTTGCCATTTCCGACAGAAACAACCTTGCCATTTCCGACAGAGACACCTTTACCATTTCCCACAGAGACACCCTTGCCATTTCCGACAGAGACACCTTTACCAATTCCCACAGAGACACTCATACCAATTCCTCCCACTGGTGAAACGCCAACTTTTCCGCCGGTTGATGAAACACAACCATTTTCTGGCCAAAGAAATTAATGTTAAACACACTATTGATTACTGGAACTGATACAGAAGCTGGTAAAACTGTTTTAACAACAGCGTTAGCAGCTTATTGGCAAAAATATTATCCGCAGCGTAGCTGGGGAATCATGAAACCGATTCAATCGGGAATTGGCGATCGCGAGTGGTATCAAAAGCTATTTGCGCTAGAACAATCTGCCGAAGAAATTACACCTTTGTACTTTCAAGCACCTCTAGCTCCTCCCATCGCCGCAGCAAAGGAAAATCGTCAAGTAGATTTAGCTCTTGTGTGGCAAGCTTTGTCTAAGTTGCGATCGCATCGTGATTTTGTGCTTGTAGAAGCCTTGGGAGGGTTAGGTTCGCCAATCACTGAGGAATTAACGGTAGCTGATTTGGCGGGAGAATGGCGATTACCAACAGTATTGGTAGTGCCAGTGAGATTAGGAGCGATCGCTCAAGCAGTGGCGAATGTAGCATTGGCTAGACAATCGCGCGTCAATCTCAAAGGCATTGTACTGAACTGCGTACAACCCCGAACAGATGCAGAAATAGCCGACTGGACACCACAGCAATTGATTCAATCACTTACTAACACGCCAGTTTTAGGCTGCTTGCCTTATCTAGATAACCTGACTGATTTAGATAAACTTGCTCAAATAGCATCAGATTTAGATTTAGAAACGCTCATATTTCAAAACGATTAATAAGTAGCGTGTGTTACGGCTGTGTAGGAATTTGAGAGGGGTACAAAATCTTCCCCTAGTGGATGAAGTAGTACAGACCAGTATAAACAGACTCATCCAACTCACGTTAAACTGGGAAAATAGCTAAGTTAGCTGTACTTAAACTAGTTTGTCTTCATAATGGTTTCCACCTTTCCCAATCCCTCTTGTGTTGATCTATCTCGCATCCGACTGGCAATCCGTTCATTGCAACCGCAATTAGTAGAGTGGCGGCGGCGATTGCATCAACAACCAGAGTTGGGTTTTCAAGAAAAACTGACGGCTGACTTTGTGTCACAAAAGCTGCAAGAATGGGGAATTGAGCATAAAACTGGCATTGCCCACACTGGCATTGTTGCCACCATCAAAGGTAATAAACTCCCCACTCAGCACTTTCCACTCAGTACTGACAAAGTTTTAGCGATTCGGGCGGATATGGATGCTTTGCCAATCCAAGAACTCAATGAAGTGCCCTACAAATCGCAGCATGATGGAGTGATGCATGCTTGTGGACATGATGGACATACTGCGATCGCATTAGGTACAGCTTACTATCTCCAGCAGCATCGCCAAGACTTCTCTGGTACGGTGAAAATTATCTTTCAGCCAGCGGAAGAATCACCAGGAGGCGCAAAGCCGATGATTGAAGCTGGAGTCCTGAAAAATCCTGATGTTGACGCGATTATTGGTTTGCACTTATGGAATAATTTGCCTTTAGGAACGGTGGGTGTACGGGCTGGGGCATTAATGGCAGCTGTGGAGTGCTTTAACTGCACAATTTTGGGCAAAGGTGGACACGGCGCACTACCCCATCAAACTGTTGACTCCGTTGTTGTTGCTGCCCAAATCGTCAATGCCTTGCAAACCATTGTCGCTCGGAATGTTAATCCCATTGATTCAGCAGTGGTGACAGTAGGCGAACTTCATGCTGGAACCAAGCGTAACGTAATTGCTGATACAGCGAGAATGAGTGCAACTGTTAGGTATTTTAATCCCAGTTTGAAAGGCTTTTTTAACCAGCGTGTCGAGCAGATTATTGCCGGAATCTGTCAGAGTTATGGTGCGAGTTATGATTTAGACTACTGGTCACTTTATCCACCAGTAATTAATGATATTAGAATAGCAGAACTGGTGCGATCTGTAGCAGAAGAAGTGGTAGAAACTCCTATGGGTATTGTGCCCGAATGCCAAACTATGGCTGCTGAAGATATGTCATTTTTCTTGCAAGAGGTTCCTGGTTGCTATTTCTTTTTGGGTTCTGCTAACCCCGCCAAAGACTTAGCATATCCCCATCATCATCCCCGGTTTGATTTTGACGAAACCGCCTTGGCAATGGGTGTGGAAATATTTGTTAGATGCGTGGAAAAGTACTTTCTTTCAACTTAAGTGGACGATGCTGTTGGCGAAATAAAAAGTAGACTGTAGTTCCGTAAAGTGTCACTCTCAGATCAGCAACGATCGGTTAAGCATTTTTAACTCAGAATTTGGTTTGGGGAAAAAGTTAAAGGTTTTTCGGCTCTTGCGTTGGTTTTATGGTAAGGCATTAAAATACGCGTTTTATAGAAAGGCTCAAAAATTTAAAATCCAGTCATAGCAAGGAACATAGGCTTTGATTAGATTTTCTTTATTATTCGACTCCATAAAAGGAACTGAAGAGCCGATTTTTCTTTCCCTTTTCCACAAAACCCCATAAGTATTGATTGCTATCCTAGTCGTATCAAATGCATACCAGATGTTCGTGTCAAATATGGGATAAAGGTAATAAGTAAACGCTCAATAAGAGGAAATCGCGGAAAATATTGTGGAAAATCTGAAAAGTAGAGTGAATTTTCGACTTTATACCGTGAGTCCCAGGTTTCTATCTCTTGAATGTTTTTAATACCCCATTGTAAATTAGCAGATGTGTATTTAATTGCATCCCAATTTCTGTGATACCTCACCATAAATGGTGAAGTTGCATCAAAAATTAAGAACGAACCAGGAAAATTATCAGCTAGCATTTCAAATAACTGCTTCACCTGTGACTCCGTAAAGTAGACCAATACTCCCTCAGCAATAAATAAAAGTGGGTTAGAAGTCGATGCTTTCACCTTGTTGATCCAGTGTGATTCCAAAACCGAGCCACTAATAAACTTGCGGCGATCGCTCTCCTCAAAAAACCTTTGCCTGACTGCCATCGAATCAGCTAAATCGAGGTCATACCAATTTAAAATCCCGTTGTCAAGTCGCTCAAATCTTGTATTCAGTCCTGCACCGATCTCTATAACAGTGCTTCTGGGATAATTTTGTAGAAAGTTTTTGACCAACCGATCAATTGTTTGCCCTCGGATACATACTATTAATTGAGAACTAAGCGACTTAGAAACTTTATTGAAGTTATAGTCGATTTGTGAAACTATCTCTACAGCTTTGGAATCGTACAGAATAGGCTGTTGTTGACTTGCTTCAATTGCACGCGCCCATAATGTAATTAAAAGTGTCTCCTGAACAACTCCCAAACTGACTTTTTCTTTAGACATTCTCACTTTCCTCACAAATTTTTTAGCTGATAAACTCCATTTGTCTTATTATGACTATGATGATTATTGTTGTTTAAAGGATGTATTCATATCGAATGTTTTCTTTGAGTTTTAATACTGCTCAGTTAAAATATTCGTAGTAGCGCAGCAACCTTAATTTGCTGGTTTCAAAAAATAGACACACCAAATTGAAGAATAATATAATTAATCAACCAAATATTTTAAGCTTGCTGGACTAGTAGTAGCGCGACAGGCTTAAAATGTTGGGTTTTAAAAACTCACGAAGTTCTGGAGTATAGTTACGCGACACGAAAAACAGAAAGAATTTGTTGTACTTCCCAGCCGCTAGGATCGAAATTAGCCAATTGAAACTTTACTCTCAAGTGCTTGAAGTGACTTTTGATAAGGATGGTATTCAGTTAGTAGAATACTATAAGGGTTTTTGACTTGATAGACAACGCCACGCCATTCAACATTTTGCTTGATCATGGCTAATACTGTAGCGAGAGTAGAAATTAATTGTGCCAGTGGAACCGCCAGCAAAACTTTTACTAAAAATCGAAACGAAAAACACTTCATCAGTTTGCTATGCTCCCAAAGCACCTGCCGTACACCTTGTTCCAAACGTGTAATCAGTAAAGCCATTACCAAGATATAGCCGACAAATCCGCTCCCAAAAAAAGTTGCTGCTGCAAAGTCGCCTCTGATTAGGGAAATTAGCATCATTCCCATAGCTACTACAAGAGTTAGTGAGGGTACAAATACCTGGACAACAAAGAGCATCCACTTAGGGTGATAGAGCCTTGGCATGATTAATTGGCGTGTAATAAAGCGCAAGCATTGAGCTAAATCACAATCTTCGCGATTGATCATCATAACAGTAGGCACAAACTTCACTTTTAAACCGATATTTTGCAAAGCTCTGTGGACTGGTGCATCAACGGAAATGCTTTGCGTCCATATATCTAAAAGTTGGGCTTGTCGCAAATTAGAGAGTTTCATTGCCATTGAACCTCCCCAAGCATATTTGTGGATATACATAGAGACAACAGATGCCGAGTTATATACATATCGCACCAGCGAACCCCATTGTTCGCTTGATGGCAAATACCAACGGTTTCCCGTGCTGGCTCCAATTTGGTTGTCCATTAGGGGCACAACTAATTCGCGTAACCAGTTTGGATGGGCAATAACATCAGCATCTATGAAAGCCACTACATTGTAAGAATCATCTAATGCAAGGATGGCTTGCACTAAGGCACTGCATTTGAGACTACAGGTGTTGTGCCGCACAATTAAAGGACTAACTTTAACGTGCGTTGCTCCTGTTTGCTGGATGGTTTTTGTGATGATATCCCAAGCAGGATCTTCCTTACTATCAACTACAATATGCAATTCGTACTGTGGATAGTTCTGGTGTAGTAAGGCGCGAATACAATCAGCTAAGAATGGATCAGCACCTCGCAGGGCAAGGATAACTACCGCCTTGGGTAACAACTCATCTCGTGTGATCTGCGATTTTGGCAAACAAAGTGATGATGTAAAAGCCAGCGCACAAAGCGTCTGAATCACTACAAAAACTACCAAAACTGCAAGAATATAGATCCCTGTGTGGTTCATTGATTTACCTCAAATTGATTAACTCTGCTTAAATAAGTCACTAATGCGAATGACCCCGAAGACAATTCGCGCTGCACAATGCTCAATCTTGCTTCAGTTGTCCATTGGCGCAGCACTTCTATCTCAGCCTCGCGATCGGCATCATCAAGTAAAATCAGCGCATTGGTGGCAAGATGTTGTCCAAGAACAGGCAAAAGACCGTACCGACCACCAGGTGTTTGATTCGTAGGAGGCCCGTCACAAATCACTAGGCGGAAATCATTTGGCAGACTAGCTAAAGGAGGTTGATACCACGAAAAGCCTCCGAAGTCGTACAACGGTGATAAATAAATATTGACTCCTGAAATGCAATAGCGTTGCAGCATATCACTTACATGTGTGTACCACTTCGGCATATGCTCCAGGGAATAAATTTCAACACCGCGCCGACCAGCAAGCAATCCCACAAGAATAGTTGTTAGTCCACTGCCACACTCAAGGATAGGGCCAGGGGTATTCGCAGCTTGCTTCGCCACTTCCTCAAGGTAATCAAGGTCAGCAGCAAAAAAATTATTCTTCCAACCTAATAGTAATCCAGCTAGCATTTTGCGCGTTGGTACTTCCTCTAGTGGAAGATTAGCAATTTCTAGTACCACCTCATGGAAAGTAGGCGCTAACCTGGCCTCTTTGTACAACATTATTTGACTATTGATAAACTTGAACATCCAAGCCAAAGATTTGAAGGTATTACTTAGCGGATTAGGAATAGAGGAGTTTTTAAGCATTGTTGATATGTCCTTCGTCGTTCGTTTTTACTCAAATCTGCATATACAACAAAAGAACAGAATAGCCCTGATTTATATGCATATAAGCATTTACTTCAAGTCATGCAATTTTTAGGTAAAACTAGTGGTTTTCAATTTTTTATTAATCTGAATAGGCACTATTTCAATATTATTTAAGTTTTCTGCACGCATTTGGTTAAGTTTGACCACGCCAATCAGGCGATAAATTGTATCTACAAATTCTGGATATATTTGTCCAATTGCAAACATCAGTTTAGTCAGAGTTTCTGCGATCAGACTTTGATTGACTATTACCTCTGCCTGATTTTCTTTGAGAGATTTAATGACTGCATTTGCCACTTTGTTTGGTGTGGAGACACCCGCTAGCAGGGGTAGTGGTACATGGGTATTAGAAGCCATTCCAACTTTATCAACATATCCTGGACAAACTGCCGAGACATTTACATTAGTACCAGCCAATTCTTGTCGTATAGCATCAGTCCACAGAATCAAACCAGCTTTACTCGCAGAATAAATGCTGTTGTAAGCAACTCCCTTTTTTCCAGCGACAGAAGCAATATTCACAATGTGTCCACTACGCCTTTCCAACATGCTTGGCAGTAATAAACGGGTTATTTCCATAGCAGCCAGTAGATTCGTTGACATAACTGACTGCATTTCTTCTAGAGAATAATCTACGAAATTTCGATAAATTTCTATGCCAGCATTGTTTATTAAAATGTCAACTTGTCCTGCAACTTTATGAATTTGTGTTATTAGAGTATAAAGCTCTGTTGTATTTGTTATATCAAAGGGAATACTGATCCATTTACCACCAATGCTTTTGATTTGTCCACATACTTTATCTAACCCTAATTTAGAACGAGAAACACCAACTATAGTTGCTTGCTCTTTTGCTAAACTGCGGGCAATATATAACCCTAAACCACCTGAAGCACCTGTCAGAAGAACTGTTTTATCTTTAAGATATGTCATTATTATCTCCTGGTGTTTTAACCTTGGCAAAATCAGTCAATTACAACAATAAATCAAATGCCTTGAACAAGCAGCAAACTCGCTGGTTACTCTCATAGAAATCTCCAAGATAAACTGAGCATATAATTCCGTAAAAATGGCGAATGCGAAGAGGTTTTTGGTTTATGGTCTAACACTTGGTATGAAAACTTTGTAAATCCACTACGGTGATTCACTTATCTTTTGGATATCTGTTTTTTTCAGCCATTCCTGTATGCGTTCCATCCCCTCTTGTAAATCAATTTTAGGTTTATAATCCAAAAGACTTTCTGCTTTAGCAATAGAATAAGCATAGGGACGAGTGATAAAATCTATAGATTCTGGGAGAATATCAGCTTTTTTGCCAAATAATTTCTGTCCTTGGGAACGTAGTTTTATTAAAAGTTTTAGTTCATCTTTTGGCAGAGAAATAGGCGTAGGCGCACCTACCATTTCTACTAAATATGTGAAATATTCTTTCCAAGAAGTTTCTTTTCCATCAGTGATATTAAATATTTCACCGTAGGTTTCTCTTTCTATCGCCAAAAAGATAGCATCAATCAAGTTGTCTATGTATACATGATTGATGACTCCTCTGCCATCATTGGCATAGACAAACTTATTTTGACGCATCATTAGAATTGGTCGGACTATCCAAGGAATACTTCCTGGCCCATAAACATCACCTGCTCTAATGATAATGATGCCAAAATCTGGTGGGGAATTTAGTGGTAATATTGCTTCTTCGGCTTCTATTTTTGTCTGACAGTAAGGATTATTATCTCCAGACAATGGGCCAGATTCTGTAATGCGATCGCAATAATTAAAACCGTAAACCATTACACTTGAAAGGTGGACAAAGGTTTTAACACCGGCATTCTTCGCAGCTTTAGCCATATTGACAGTGCCGCCGACATTTACCTCACGAAAATCCTTGAGTAACCCACTTTCTTTCGCAATAGCAGCTGTATGTACAACGATGTCTACTCCTTCACAAGCTTTGTCAGCTGTAGCAGAATCAGTAATGCTGCCCAAAATTACCTCAGCGCCCAAACTTTCTATTTTTCTACCTTTATCTGGAGAACGTTGTAGTCCACGGACTTTCATACCCTTTGCTATTGCTATTTCAGCAGTTCGCAAACCGATAAATCCACCAATTCCTGTGATGAGAAGAGTTTTATTTTTGATATTCACAGATTCAATCTAGCACCGTAATACTGGTTAGATTTCAGGTGCGTAATGTACTCCTTACATATATAGTAAGAGTGTTTTTACCACCACCTAATAACTTCATCCAGTTGTGATTTACAAGTATATTATGCTGGCGAGATACTCTATTGCAACTCATATGCAACTCATAAAAAACTTGATCAGTACTTGAATATTTACTTATAGAACGCAAAAAATCATTCGCGTAAAATTGCTAGAAATAATACTCTAGTAATTTTATGCAAATGACATAACCTTAAAATAATTCGTAAGTCGTAATTAATTTAAAGCTTTTTTAAACAATTTATACTCTGCATTCTTATGTCTCAGATTTGAGAGAAGCGAAATGTTTTCCGCCTAATTCAATTTGACCATTTGCACATCCAGTTTTCAATCTTTCGACTAGATATTCCAAATCATGAGCTATAAAATTTGTACCATGATCTGGTTCTATCAAACTAACTAAAGATATATTTTTAGCTGGTTGTTCAGCCAAGCTAGAAATACCTAGAAAGTTGAATACCCCAGATTCATAGGTTCCACAAGGTACTGAAGGATTATCTACTCCGACACAGTATTCATCTGGTTTAAACCAATCAAATGCTGGATAGCCGTGGAAATGCACAATTGGCGCACCATCTTTAATTAATTCTGGTGTATACAAAGCCGCAGAAAGACTAATCGCAAGCATGACATAAATATCATAAGAAGGTTTCATATCTGCTAACTCCGAACGAATCACTTTAGGTAGTTGGAGATATAGCTTTTCTTTCAAACCAATTCTGATAATATCGTCAGCGATATTCAAGTCTGTTTTATTTGACCCGGAACGAGAACTTACAAGCCAAATATCAGGTATTTGTCTAAATGCGTATTCTTCTAGTAGTTTAATTTTGACATATCGCCTACCTTTTTCATTTTGACGCAGTTCGTTACTACTAAATCCTTTTACAGGTAATAGACTTTCCCAGCCATTTTTAGTTACTTCTACATCTCCAAAATATTGTGGAGGTTCAGCATAGGCAACAAAGCCATAAGAGACACCTGTTCTGCCATTTATGATAACGCTGACAATATCTCGATGAGATTTTCTTTTAATAACTTCATCCAATTTAAAACCAGGAGGAAATAAGCCTGTTGATCCTAGCTCCTGACCCAAACTCACTAGTTTTGCTGCATAGCTAGATTCTTGAGGATTATACTGTCCTAGTTCAAATCGACTTAGTAAAAGCGGTGCAATCGGTACAAAAACTTTAGGAATTAGTGATTTTAAAACAAACCTTTCTATCTCATTTTGGGAAAAAATAGAGTCTGAAAGATTCATATTTAATATAGAAATTTTATCAGATGATACTCCAATAACAATTTCTGAAAATGTTCTAATTAAAGTGTTTAAACCAATATTTATTTTTTGCTTATATGGGATGCGAGGGTTGATAAAATCATTGTCTATTTCAGTAATAACAATTACTTGTGTTTTGCTAGGATTGTCAACATACTTAGCTGCATGATCCTCAGCCCAACTGCTCAATCTAGCCATTTTTATGACAGGTATATTTCGACCATTTAAAATAAACCTAGAATAAAATTGATAGAGAATCTCCGCTGCAAAAATACCAATTTTTCTTAGAATTGAAGGAGGTATTTCTACATCAATAATTGCATTAACTTCTGATTTCACCCCTTTGAATTTGAAGTTTTTCTTTTTGTTGATTATCGGAATTGTTAAATCATAGTTAAATTCTGCGATCGCTTCTTTCCAAGATAAAACTTTGACCCCATAATCTCTCAACTTAATTTCTAATTCTTGGCGAAATTTTAAAATGTCTTGATTATTGTAGCTATTAGGTAAAGGTTTAAATGTAACTATCAGTTTTTGAGCCATAATTTTAGGATCGATAATTGGCGGCTTATACTCTACAGTTGATTGCTCTACAAATCCCCCAATTAGACGACCGATAGTTTGTAAGTTTAGTCCCTGACTTAAAGGGACAGAATTTAAGTCAGCAGCTACATCCATCTCGTGCAAAAATGCTACAATTTCTGATTTATAAGCAACTATTTCTGCTTGCATTTCTAATGTGATTACTCCTTTTGGAGAGCGAATCTTTAATTTATCGTTATCAACCCACAAATGAACACCCTGTTGAGTTAGGTTTGCTACAATTTCTGATACGTTCATAGTTTTAGAATCTCCTAATTGTTGCAGAATATTAATTTTTCGGGGTTTAAATTGAGAAATAAATAGCCTAGTGGTTTGTTTCATTAGTTACGAGGCGTGAATAAGTTCGTAGCAAGGACTTTATTCCTGGATTTTTAAGCACTGAAGTGCTTACTACAAACTCATCAAAATTAATGAGACAGACTACTAGTTGCATATTAAACTAGAGTCTAAATTTAAATTGCAAATATCAAAGATATAAGACATCACATTGGCTACAAGAATTTCCATCGTATTTTGACTAATTGAAGGTTCAGAAAAAACGAAATTCAACAATATTTTTCCTTGAAAAGTTGAGGCTTGGATAACAAAAACACCTGCATATAAAGCATGGGAACCAGCAAAACTAATTTCTTCTAGTTCAAATTCACCGTAATCTTTGGGAATATTTACTTTACCAACATTAGAAACAGATACTGTGGCAGCTACTTGCTTGGGGTAGATAAAACAAAAATCTATGAGATGCTTGGCAATCAAAATCATTTTAAAGAGTTCGCCAGATTTCTTACTAACTTCAATTTTTTGTTTTACCTCACGGGCTAATTCCCAGAAGGATGTGTTTCTATCGATGGTATGAAATCCCATAGTAGAGGAGGCTAATACAGCCATGTGATCATCACTAATTGCTGGCTCTAGATGTCTTCTCAAATCAAAATATGATAGGCAGTTTACTCGGATGTTTTTACTCTTACCTTTGATTATTTTTCTTGCTATTGTAAACATTAGTACAGCACACAAAGCACTATGTACTGTTGTATTTTCTTGACGACAATGGTTTAAAAACTTTTGGGTTAAGTCTTGATCAAGTTGTCTGTGGATAATATTACAACGACGTTTTGCAATGGATACGTACTTTTCAAAACCTAATGTTTTTGGTCGATTCCAGATTTTTTTAAATCCGATCTGCAATAAAAAGATAATGCTGTTTATCCTACCTCTGAACCCTTTAGTCCATTCAGGCATTAGTTCTTCGATGGGTGGAAGCGGAGTTAAGCTATTAACTGGATTAATTGATTCGCCGGACACAATTTTTTGACAACAAGTCAAGATTTCTGAGTGAAGTTGGATGGATGATAAGCCATCTGCGATCGCATGATGTATTGTTGTAATTAGGTAAGTTATATGCTCTGCACCCACCAGGTGAACAATAACCACTCGTAGCAGACATTTGCTACTATCAATTCCCTTGTTCATCTCTTCATAAACTACTTCTTGCCACTGCTCATTATTAAACTGCCTTACAACACGTAAAGCAATTTTTGCTGTTCCTTGAGTTTCAAAGCTGAGACTATTCTTGGAACGAACAATTCGAGAACTTAGACGAGGGTGATGAAACTGAACCACCTCTAAAGCCTCTGTCATAGTTTCTTCGCAGATATAGCCTTTGATGCGACTAATAGTGACTATGTTCCAGGTTTTAGCACGGCTATTTAAGATTTCCATAGCTTGCTCAAGGCGTCCCAGTTTTCTATTGTAAATCATATTTACTTTTGATTTCCTTTAATGACTGATTGTTGGCAAGCGTATTTCTTAATTAAGGTTACTGTTATTGTTCAATAAGCAGAACAACCTGTTGAATAAAGCTTCTTGCTAAAACCTGGATATATTCATAGTTTCAAACAAACTAGCAAAGTCTTGTTGTGTAAACTCTTAAAGAACAGCTTTTATGTTCAAATCTCAAAAATCTCTGACTGCGAAGCTTTAGATTCTTCAGCTAAACGCTGTGACAGTGTTTCAATAGTGGGATAATGCCACAACAAGATTGGAGATAGCTCAAAACCAAACAACTTCTCTGCTTTGCTAACAAGAAACATTGCCTGTGCTGACTCTAAACCGTAGCTGTCTAAAGGTTGACTGACATCTATATCTTTGGGTTCAACTCCTAGCTGCTCTGCAATATGAGATACTAACCAAGCTTGAATTTCTTCTGCGGTATAAGACTGCTTTTTGGTTGTTTCAGGAATAGACTGACTCATTTACACACCTCTGAAGTAAAAAGAATGGAATATGTAGCATTTCTAAATAGGATATGAACAAGCTAAAAAACCATAATTCTTGTTCACATCCTAAATAAGATTGCTGTATTTGCTAAAATGTTGGAAAAATTCAAGGTAGGAGATATTAGGAAAAGTTTTAACTTGCGTTACTGCTTCATATCTCCTAAGCGTATGTCGAGCTACATAAAATTCCTCAACTAAGTAAGTCGGTGGGAATAAACCAAATTATGTTACAAAACGTAAATAGGCTTAAAACCCTTATCAATGACAAATGACAATTTCCACCAGTTAGCTTTAATTGCGCCGACTTGCTTAATCAGCTACTCGAATGCGAATATCACCCTGCACTATACATTGACAGGCTAGACGAATATTGGGATTCTCTGGAGCTAAGACATCAAGTAAAATCCGTTCTTCATCCATCACAGGAGTTAGATTTTCCATCCCACTTACAACTTCGATGAGGCAGGTTCCGCAAGCAACACAACGACAACCAAATAAAATTGAACTAGGATGTTCATCACAAACTTTAGTTAAGCGTTGATTTGCTTCGACTTGAACTGTTTTCTGGTCGTCTTCAAAATGAATAGACACTATCATTTCTAAACTCACTAGGTTCAGGAAAGAGGGTTAACAGATTTAGCAACCATTAAGCAACTTCAACAACTTTTTGAATTTCCTTAATTGCTAAAGCATCCTTATATCGCTGATAGCGATTACCTAGCTTAGTTGTATTAAACTCCAATCCTAATTCTTTTATCAGACGCTCTAGCTGCTGAGATTTGTATTGCCAACTCTTTTGTTCTATGTAACCAATTATGTTGCGCCACTTTGAACTCACCTGCCTCCAAGAATGAACTAGTTGATTTATATTTACCTGTTTATCAACTAATTCAGGATGGTGCAGAGACATACTTAGTGAATTCAGCCCAATTCTAATATCAGTTAGCATAACCCCTTGCACAGTCAGGTCTAACTTCTCCAAATAAGTTGTGAAACTAGCGCTAATGTAATCTTCGACAATTAGCTGCATGAAATATCGAATGAAATCTTGAGCCTCTGGAGGAGCAGCTTTATAAAGTTCTACTCCTAAATCAAAGGATGTTGTATAGTGACGTGCTTCATCTGTTAAATGACCCTGATTCAATTCAAAAGCTAATGGTTCATAATCAAACTTTTCAGGGGAATCAAATAAATAGGCTTCGGTTTTCTTTAACTCTACATTAGCCATGTAGCGATATAGCAGAGTCAAACTACCTAAGCCACTTTCTTGAACTTTTTCGGCAGGTAGCATCCTCATGGCATCCCCAATCATAAAGCGTAAACTTCGATATGTAAAATTACTGCCTCGCTGCTGCGTTTCTTCGATAATCTTTTTAAGAAAGCTTTTTCCTTTTTGGAGATTAGACAAAGTTTCCTTCAGGTCTTCATCAAAAGTAAAACGAGTATCAAAGTTGTCAAAATCTGATTGAGGTATTGCACCAACAGAACCATAGAAAAAGCCAGGCTCATCAAAGGAGCTTTGAATTCCTATTTCTCGGCAAACCATACTATATACGGTTCTAAAAGACCAAATATGATCCATTTCTTCATTAGTTTCCTGATGAAGAATCATAAATTCATCCGAGTACGGAGCAAAAACTTTTTCAGCAACACTCATATTAGACATGAGTGACTGATATTCACTATTGGCGACATATTTGTATAAGTTAGCAAAGAATGTCGCAGATAAAATTGTCATTTGACGAGCATTAAAGGAAAGTAAATACTCACAAATGGGTACGGGTAAAGGAAGCATTCCGGGATGAGAGTAGAGTTTTTCTCCTTTAATTCCTTGCTTGTTCATGGCTATAGCGACAGGCTTTAATTCTAAGGAATGAGTATGTGCCTGTTCAAAAAGCTTATTTTGAATCTTGGGAATTCGGTTATCAATTTTAACAGTACTCATGTGATTTTCCTCCTTTTAATTAGAAAC
>JBGTMK010000516.1:0-2678 GCA_041743605.1 Nostoc sp. | reverse complement strand
CCGCCGCAGCATTCGCCAAAAGTCTCGACGAGCCGCGATGAATGATCAGTATATGCTTTCTGTGTTGGCGGCTGCTTTCCCTAACTCAACACTCTCATAGAATCCATTTGTCAATAGCCTTTGAGATGCGCTAACCCTGATATAAGATTTTGAGAAAGTGTGTTGCAAAAAATGGATTTCCTTGAGTTTTTTGATAGACGAGTTGCGTTAGAGGTTGGGCAATTTTACTTGAACAACTCAAGGTATCAACTAGCAATTGATTTAAACTAGCTTTACTTAACGGGGCTAAAGTAATGCTGTGAATTGTCGCATTGACTTTGCGAATCTCCGCTAAAGTCAACATCAACTGATGCGTGGTAGATACTTCATTGTCTCGATAAGCCCCAATTAAAAGTAAAGAGCCACTTCCTGACTCGCTCATCAACAACTGCATCAATTTGAGTGATGCAGAATCAGCCCACTGCAAATCATCGAGAAAAATTACTAATGGATGTTCTTTTGTAGTGAATACCTGAATGAACTTTTGGAAGAGTAAATTGAAGCGATTCTGGGCTGCACTTGGTGAAAGTTCCGTTGCAGGTGGTTGTTGACCAATAATTTGTTCTAGTTCAGGAATTACCTCAAGAATGACTTGCCCCTCATCCCCCAGCACTTGTAAAATTTTATTTTTCCAAGTTGACAATTGAACATCACTTTCACTCAGCAATTGCCCCATTAAGTCTCGAAATGCCTGTACAAAAGCGGAGAAGGGAATATTTCGATTAAATTGGTCAAATTTGCCTTTGATAAAGTAGCCCCGTTGCCGGACAATGGGTTTGTGAACCTCGTTAACTAAGGCAGTTTTACCAATACCAGAAAAACCAGCCACCAGCATTAATTCTGTCTGATTGTTGGTAACGCGGTCAAATGCTTTGAGGAGAGTTTCAACTTCATGCTCACGACCATAGAGTTTTTCTGGGATAATAAAGCGATCGCACACATCCCGTTGAGCAATTGGGAAACTTACAATTTTCCCCGTCTCCTTGAGTTGAGCCAAACAATTTTCTAAATCATATTTTAGTCCTAATGCGCTCTGATAGCGGTCTTCAGCATTTTTCGCCATCAATTTCATCACAATGTCTGACAAGACTTGCGGAATCTCTTCACTTTTGACTTTTGACTTTTGACTTTTAACTTCCCGAAGGGATGGTGGAAGTTTGGCAATATGACAATGTACCAATTCCATCGGTTCGTGCGATTGAAATGGTAATTCCCCTGATAGTAATTCGTAAAAAGTTACACCCAGAGAATAAAAATCAGTCCGGTAATCAATCCCCCGATTCATCCGCCCAGTTTGTTCTGGAGACAAATAACCTAGTGTTCCTTCTAACACATTAGGACTCATCAATATCTGAGTTTCCCGTGGTAGCAGAGATGCAATACTAAAGTCTATTAACTTAACTTCTTTAGTTTCGGGATTAATTAAAATATTGGCGGGTTTAATATCTTTGTGAATGACTCGATGACGAATTAGAATATCTAATGTATTGCACAGTGCGATCGCAATTTGTAAAAACTCTATCAAAGATTCTACCCTTCCCCCCACTCCCCATTCCTTCAAGGAAATTCCCCCAAAGTCTTCCATCACTAACGCATAGCCATTCTGATAGGGTTCCAGATTATAGGTTTGGATGATTCCAGGTAGATTCAAATTTTTAGCAATGGTGAACTGGTTGCGAAACTGTACCAATTCGCTGAAACTGGGATAAGCGGTTTTCATCAGCTTAATCACCACAGATTTTTGGTCAGTTTCTCGATTACCGCGATAAACCAAGGTTCGAGAACCATTATAGAGTTCTTTGCTAACGTGATATCCGGGAATGCTGACCATAGGGCTTAATTTTGAATACCTCAGTATCTAGGGTTCCCAAAAACATGACAATACTTACTAAGCCTCTTCTCTACACGAGGCTGCGCCAACGGGGCAGGAACAGGGAACAGGGAATAGAAAAAATTAGCCCCGAATTATAGGGTAACAGCGCCCTAAATTTATTTATGAAAGGAATAAAAATATCTTTTAAGGGGACTCGTAGTGCAAGAAAAAAATACGTCCTGATACAAATTCCCTGATTTGAATTATGGGGATTTCCCTGTTGCCCGTTCCCTGTACCCTTTTACAGCAGTTTTCATGTATTTGAACCTATCTGTCGTAAGGGCACAGCAATGCTCATTAGTATCAACTTAACGCGAAACCGCTTGTCCCCCGGGAATTGAAATTCCCGTCTCATAGCTAAAGTCATCTGAAGATGACTAAATATCGCCAAAAATCTCCAGTCTACTTCAGTAGACTTAAGCTATTATCCTGGAAATTTATTTCCGGGCAGGCATGGAAGCAAACAGATAAGGTATTTCCAGCTTAAGTTGACACCTATCAGCATTGCTGTGCCCCTACCGTGTGGTCTATTTACCTGAAAATAGCTGTAGTATCAGTTTGCTTATTTGGGACTTCCAAGAAATAAATTATCCATCTTGTGGGATGGGTGTCCCCACCCGTACCAGATTTAGGGCGCTCATGTTGCCCACCCTACAAGAAAGTTTGGGATGTTTTTTATTAGGAAGTCCCTTTGAAACTGATTTAAATAATTAAAACTCCTAAGTTCTAACTGACTTTGGGAGCTAATAATTTTAAGTTCACCGCG
>JBGTMK010000515.1:0-5938 GCA_041743605.1 Nostoc sp. | reverse complement strand
ATGAGCCAATTGCGGCAGTTAAACTTTAATACTGTTTATCCCGTAGTCTGGAACGATGGCTATACATATTACCCCAGCGCCGTAACGCAAAAAATGGGAATCCCCTTTTTCTTCAAAGGAATAGATGGACAAGATGTAATTGCAGACATTATCACTCAAGCCCACAAACAAGGGCTATTGGCAATACCCTGGTTTGAATTTGGTTTCATGGTTCCCCTAACTTCGGAACTTGCATCACAGCATCCAGATTGGTTAACACAAAAGCGCGATGGGACTCAAACTTCAATTAGTGCTGCGGGTGAAGTAGCGTGGTTGAATCCCTTTCACTCTGAAGTGCAAAATTTTATACGCGGACTCGTGATGGAAGTTATGACTCAATACAACGCTGATGGCGTTCAATTTGACGACCATACGAGTTTACCTGTAGATTTTGGTTACGATAAATATACGATTAATTTATATACTCAAGAAACTGGGAACCCTCCACCACCCAATCCCCAAGCCCAAGCGTGGATAAAATGGCGGGCAGATAAAATTACTGCATTCATGGTAGACCTCCACCAAACTGTGAAAGCCAGAAAACCAAATGTCATCTTCTCAGTTTCTCCCAATTACTATGATTTTGCTTACAAGCTGCAACTACAAGACTGGCTGAACTGGGTAAGGTTGGGTATTGTGGATGAGTTGGTTATGCAGGTATACCGTAATGATTTAGAAAGTTTTGTCGCTCAAATTACCCGCCCAGAAATTTTAGAAACACAACAAATTATCCCAACTGCTATTGGTATTATGGCGGGGTTACGAAATCGCCCAGTTTCCATATCACAAATCAAATCCCAAGTACAAGCAGCGCAACAACGCGGTTTAGGTATCGGCTTTTTCTACTACGAAAGCCTTTGGGATATTGCCCCGGAACCAGCAGCACAAAGGCAGTCAGAATTTGCGGCTCTTTTTCAAAATCCAGTGTTGCGTGATATTTCTCAAAATACACCTCGCAAGCCAACTTTTAACACCGTATCCTTACCTTTGTATCCAAAACCTTCCCTGGGGAAACGTGTTCGCGGCTATTTTCTGGAAGTAGCGATCGCAGGTGGTCAGCCAAGACGTATTTTATTAGATACAGGGTCAGCAGGGTTAAGAGTTCCCAAGGAGTTTTTAGGTAATGCTCCCATCGAAAGAACAGGTCAAAATGTCAAGGAAGTATTAAGTGATGGTACTATCCTAGAGGGGGAATTAGTTTATACTAGTGTCCGGTTTGGTTTGATCCCTACCGCAGAACCTGTTCCCGTGCAGATTGTTACTAGCCGCCAATGTACTGCCCAAAAACCTAATTGTTCAGCAAAGAGTAGTGTGCCATTTTCTGGTATAGTTGGTGTCAACTATTTTGAAAAGTCACTTCCCTATAACCCATTGAGAAAATTACCGGGGAATCTGAGTAACGGATTTATTGTCATTGGAAATGGTGGTAGTAACAATAATGGCAGCCTAATTCTCGGTTTAAATGCTGAAAATCAAGCAGGTTTCAAAATGGCTGCTTGGAGTCAACAATCTGAACTTAATGGTGTACCCGGTAACAGATGGGACTCTCGACTTAGCAAAGTTTGTTTAACTATTGCTGGGAGTTCTGCTAAAAATTCTTGTAATAGCACAATGACCACTGATACTGGAAGTATTAATGGTTTGACCGAACTCAAGTCAGCTTCTACAGCAGGTAAGCTCAAATCAGGATTCTTAGGTTCAGCAAATGCTTTAAAAGTAGCAATAAATGGCATTTTTGATTACAGTCTGACACCAGGAACCCGCGACGGATTTAATCGTTGGAATTTGAGTATTTTGCCACAGGCAGACCTAACTATATTTGTAAATACTGGAATCGCATTTTTTGATAAATACGATGTCCTCTTTGACCAAGTTAATGGAAGACAGGGTTTTCGCAATCGGCGATGACGATTGTTTTAGCGCTTACAATCGAAACGATCGCTATTTATGCTGATCGTTCATAATTTGATGATGTCTGTAACCAAATGATGAAAAAGTTTATAAAGTGGTGTGTTGAGATTCCTTCTTGGTGGAATATTCGCCAAAGCAAAAAGTCGGGTTTATTTGTCGTTATGCTTACCTTGAGCGTGGTAGCTGCGGTGATGCTATCGTTCCCCTTGAACGCTCAAATTAATCTGCCGCCAACGCCCGCATCGGAGTTAAGGGGGGTGTGGTTAACAAATATTGACAGTGATGTGTTATTTGAGCGCGATCGCCTCAAGGGATCTTTGCAACGCCTTGATGAACTCAATTTTAACACCATATATCCAGCAGTTTGGAATTGGGGATATACATTATATCCTAGCAAAGTTGCCCAAAAAGTTATCGGGCGATCGCTCGATCCCACACCCGGACTCCAAGGGCGAGATATGCTCAAAGAAATTGTCGATGTGGGACATCAAAAAGGGTTAACGGTGATTCCCTGGTTTGAATTTGGCTTCATGGCACCAGCGGATTCTCTATTAGCTAAAAATCGTCCCCAATGGCTCACAAGTAAGAGTGACGGGACGCGGATTGTCAAAGAAGGGACGCATAATCGTGTTTGGCTAAATCCCTTTCGTCCAGAAGTACAACAATTTATTCAAGATTTAATCGTTGAAATTGTCAGAAATTACAATATTGATGGCATTCAATTTGATGACCATTTTGGCTTACCATCAGAATTAGGATACGATGCTTATACAGTGGCGCTTTACAAAAAAGAACACCGTGGTAAAGCTCCCTCTAAAAACTCTAAAGATCCAGAATGGGTGCGCTGGAGAGCGAACAAAATCACCGACTTTATGAAACGGGTATTTACAGCTATTAAAGCTACTAAAAAAGATTGCCTGGTTTCCGTTGCACCTAATCCTCAACGTTTTTCCTACGAATACTTTTTAGCAGACTGGCAAAAGTGGGAACGGATGGGAATTGTTGAAGATTTGGTTTTGCAAATCTATCGTGATGATTTAAATGTTTTTGTGAAGGAATTAGAATACCCAGAAGTGAAAGCCGCCAAGAGCCATATCCCGGTGAGTATTGGCATTTTAGCTGGGTTGAAAAATCGGTCTGTGCCGATGCAGCAGATTCAGACACAAGTGCAAAATGCACGCGATCGCAATTTTGCTGGAGTCTCCTTCTTTTTCTATGAAACCCTCTGGAACATGAGCAAAGAAAAGCCCCAAGAGCGTCAACTCGCCTTCCAGAAAATTTTCCCGACACCAACAACTTACCCAAATTTGCTAGCAGGTTGGAAACCGTTTAGTTAATTTTCAAAAGCAAGCTGTCGGTGAACCTTTGCTTAAATTAAGCGATGTGTTCACCGACAATCACCTAAGAATTTGTCATCGTCTTTTAACTAGCTTCCTGTCCAAACCGTCTCTGTAATTCAGCCTCTGCTTCCTCAATTGTCATCGGCATCTGTTTTGGAGATTGGGCACGTTTCCTATCAATGTAGATATGGAATGCTTCATCGTCGTTGCGATGCTCCAAAATATAAGCTCTTAGGTGATCTAAAGGCATTTGTTGAAAGTTAGGTTTTGTCATAACCAAAGAATTTCTCCACTTGGTGTTACCTCAGCTTCTATTGAATTGTTCGCCAAGATATAAACATTTTTGGTGCGCTCGTCCAATCTTACAAGGTCTATTCGTTTATAAACCCTGGTAAGTTGGGCGCACACCCGAATTGCGGATATTGCTTGTTTGGGTGTTGGCTCCATAGCGCACTATCCTATTCCCAAACGTCCAGCCAAGCCGGGAGTGAGGGGTAAGAGTGTGGTAATCATCAAGAATAGAGCCAAAAGCCCCAAAGCGGCTCTAGCATCATCGGGTTCAGTAATTTCATTCAAGCTGGGGCGCTCTTGATCTCGTTGCAAAAAGAAAATGACGATCGCCCAGTACATGGCAATCATATTACCAAGGGACACTAACGCCAGTAAAATTAAAGTTGCGATCGTTGCCCGTCCTGCGGTTTTGCGTCCATAAATCGCCTGAACAATGCGGCCACCATCTAGTTGTCCTGCGGGCATTAAGTTTAAAGCCGTGATAATTAACCCCAGCCAACCAATTATCACTAAAGGATGAACACTTACCAGGGATGATTGTAACGCGGAACCAAGGACAACTCGCGCCAAACTTCCCACCAAAATTGACCCTTGAAAAAACTGATTGGGCAATTGAAATAAGCTACCTGGGTGGGAAAGCAGCAAGCCTGTCACCAGCATTAACAAAGAAACGATACCACCTGTGGCTGGCCCTGCCAAGGCGATATCAAATAATACCTTGCGGTTGGGCAACAAAGATTCAAAGCGGGTAATTGCACCAAAGGAACCAATTTGCACTGCGGGTAGAAAGAAAGGCCAGCTAAGGCGGATTTGGTGACGCCGCGCAAGTAACCAATGACCAATTTCGTGAGCTACTAAAATCGTAAATATCCCAGCACCGATGGGCAAAGCTTCTTGAAACCGCGATGGATTGCCAAAGAAATCAAAATTCAGTAGTAATCCCGCAGCTTCTAAATTCGTGGCAATAGTTGCTACCAATAGAATACCTGCAAAGACTTTTTGCGATAACTGAAGCGGACGCGGATCATTGCGGCTCGGCAGGACAATCACTACTGGTCTGCCATCTGTATTTTCCACTAAAAACAGGCGATATTGATCACCAAGGCGTTGCCGTAAACTTGCCGTTAGACGGTTGTGAGTCTCTTCTGGTTCTCCCCGCAAATTACCTTTGAAAATGGCTCCATCTTGATAGGCGATAGTTTCTGTAGCAAAAAACGTATCAATACCGAAAATACCTTTAATTGCATTCAAGTCATCTTCCGGTATTGGCGGAATCTCCGCTTTTTGTTCTGCTGCTGTTGGTTGTGGGGAATTTGCTTCAATTGAAGAAGCAGCAGCAAGCCTTTCTGTTGCGCGTTGCTTAAGGATGTCATCTTGCCCAGCTGCGCGTAACTGTTTGCCCAAGTAGATGTACAGCGCAGCGGAAGTTACTATTAAGAACAATATACCCGCTATATTGATGTAAATCCCTGCGGCAAACAATCCAAAAAATAGAAGCCAGGGAGTCATCAACACCACCGACTGTAACCAGGCTAAGATTCCCAGCTTACCAAAAGGTCTGGCGCGATAAAAGCCCCAGCCCAAAATGCCTAAAGCTAACAGTAGGATTGCCGCCAGGATAGAAGTTTCTGATAAAGTAAACATCTCCAAACCTTTGCTATTGAGACTAAGCCAGAACAAGTCCGGTATTGCAGATACACTTAATAATGTATAACGCCGCCTGTCGTCTGCCCAAATTATGCAGTTTTTAGTGGGCGTAGCCAAACCCAGGCGAAGGGTAAAAAAGTTCGTAGTCAGGACTTTAGTCCTGGATTTTTAAGCACTGAAGTGCTTACTACGAACTCATCAAAACTTTTTGGACAGACCACTAGATTTTAAAGGTAAGACACCATTTATAAAGTAAATCTTAAGTAGGACGGCTAAAGCCCTAACCCACCAGCTTTTGAGCAAGCTGAAAAGAGAGCGATCATTCATATAGATGCGATCGCTCTCTTGCCCTACAACGCAGTCAGAGATTGGTAATCTAATAGCAGGGGGCAAGATTGGCGATCGCAATCTCAGTGAGAGAGTAGTGTTGCGGCGACCAAAGGGCTATCTTTCAAACATCGATATTCCGGCTGTGCTGCTAGGATTTTTGATGTTTCTGTAAAATTGACTACCCCGTTAGTCTTCGATTGGAGGTGCAGAAGCTTCCGCTATGCCGTAAGCTGATAAACGCTTCATTAAAGCTTCCACTAACTGTGTATCCAGGTAAGCATGGATGTATACAGCTTTGCCCCACCGCATCTTAATGATGTGAACTCCCTCATTAACATACTCTGAACCATCTGCGGGCATAGCGGTATCAACCCACTCCA
>JBGTMK010000514.1:0-3289 GCA_041743605.1 Nostoc sp. | reverse complement strand
GATCGCTCAATCCCCCCTGCTCCCCTGCCCCCCTGCTCCCCTGCCCCCCCGCCCCCTTCAGGCGCTGCTTCTAAAATCAGATGAGAATTAGTACCACCAAAGCTAAACCCACTCACACCAGCCAAAAGGCGATCGCTAGGCCAAGGTTGACATTCCCCAGGAATAAAAAACGGTGTTCCATCTAAACCCAGACGGGGATTTAACTCTTGCAAGTGGAGGTGGGGTGGAATTTCCTTATGTTGTAGAGATAACACCACCTTAATTAAACCTGCTACCCCGGCTGCTGGTTCTAAATGACCAATATTTGTTTTCACCGAGCCAATTCCACAGCGTTGTTCAGGGGAACGCCCCGACATCAATACTGCTTTTAACGCTCTGATCTCAATTGGATCTCCCAGAGGAGTACCAGTTCCGTGGGCTTCTATATAGCTAATCTCTGCGGGTGCGACACCAGCATTTTTTAAGGCTTGGCGAATTACTGCCTGTTGAGCCAAGCCATTCGGGGCTGTAATCCCGTTACTGAGTCCATCGTGATTAACTGCCGAACCTTTAATTACTGCTAAAATGCGGTCTCGATCCTGAATGGCATCACTGAGGCGCTTGAGAATCGTAATACCGCAACCCTCCCCCCGGACGTATCCATTGGCACTAGCATCAAAGGTTTTACATCGACCATCAGGAGCCATCATCCGGGCTTGGGAGAAGGTAATTGTCATGTCTGGCGATAGCATTAGGCTGACACCGCCAGTAATTGCTAAGTTAGACTCCCCACTCCGCAAACTTTGGCAAGCAGAGTGAATTGCTACCAAGGATGAGGAACAGGCCGTTTCGATAGCCATACTTGGCCCATGCAAATCCAGCAGATAAGATAAGCGGTTGGCGGCGATGCTCAGAGTCAGACCAGTGCCATTATGAATATTGATGTTGGCTAAATCACTACATAAAAATCTGCCGTAGTCGTAGTTGCCAATGCCAATAAAAACACCAGTTTGGCTACCCGCGAGACTTTCTGGTGCGATCGCGGAATCTTCTAAAGCCTCCCAAGCTACTTCCAAAACCAGTCTGTGCTGGGGGTCTATGCGTTCGGCTTCACGGGGAGAAATCCCAAAAAAATTGGGGTCGAATCGATCTACCCGATCTAAGAAACCGCCCCAACGAGTGTTCATTTTCCCTGGAGTCGCCGGATCGGGATCGTAAAAAGCCTCAACATCCCATCGGTCTTTTGGCACTTGAGCGATCGCATCGATGCCATTATGCAAAAGCTTCCAGAATGATTCGGGATTATTAGCATGAGGAAAACGGCAACCGATGCCTATAATCGCTATGGGTTCCACTTTTGACCTTTTTTTGTGTATATTACAACATTATTTTTTCGGTACTTACAGAAGTTTACGCCAAAACTTGCATTTCCTCTGCTATGTGCTGGGCTAAAGCCTTAATAGTCGGGTATTCATATACTAGAGTCGGATCAAGTTTATATCCCACGGCAGCTTCTAGATCGCCAATTAGAACAGTTCCTTCTGCTGAGGATAAACCATAACGTTGGAAGGGAATTTTTACTTCTATTTCATCTGGTTGCATATCCAACAGTTCAGACAGATAAGAAATTAACCAATTTTCAATATCCGCCGCTTTTAATACTCCCTTGTTTGCTGTACTAGTATTGCTTCTACTACTGGCATCTTTGGTATTTTTTCGTGGCAAACTCCTTACTAATTGGCTATACCGCTTCATTGCTTCTGTAGTACTTATGCCTTGATATCGATTCCACGCTTGCCATTGAATATATTTACGCGGATGCAAAATTGGATTTGGTTCTTTTTCTTGACAATCTCCTTCTAAAACCTGTTTTTCTAAACCGTAAATTTCTAGTTGTAGTTTGTCTTCTGGGATATTTACATGACCAAACCGCACTAAATTAGACATGAGTTGAAATTCTACTTCCGTCTCATCTAAATCATGCTCATCTCTAACTACGTTATGTTTGTAATCATCACGTCCAGAAACCAAAATACAAAAATGCCTTTTGATGTTGTGTGCATTTTCATCAATAAAATCCCCTTGCCAGCGATAGGGGTAAACTTGGGTACTTGGACGCACATAACGGCCAATAATCGCCAATCGACGGCGATTTGAGTGATTGGGTAAGGAACAGTGCATTGTACTTTCAGTAAAGACGATCGCTTGACCTGCCTTGACTGGCACTGATTCTACTTCCCAGTCATTTTCATCAAATTCATAAGATAAGGAGTATTGCTGCTCTTTTTGCCAAACTGTTTTATGGGCACTAATCCCAGCAAAAACACCTTCAGATGCCGGAACACTCCCTTTTAATATTTTAAATATTTGCTGATGCGATCCATTGGCGAAACGCATACAACCATTTTCCAGGTCGGCATCTTCCAAGGCTAGCCATACTGTTAAATTTAAAGGGTCTTCATCTTGAGAATAAACTAAAGTTTTCTTAGCAAAATCGATGTCACTTGATGTATAAAATTCTTTTGCTTGATGCCATTTAATTTCTCCTTGTCCAGGCATTTTACAAAAGACATTGGTATACCAAAGTAATAAGTTTTCTCCAGCGATTTGGTTTAAGCGCTGAATTAGTTGCGGATGTTTAAATAGTTCTGCTATTGGCTGGTAAAACAGATAATGATCGCGGGGCGTTTCTAAGTTAATAACGTTATTATAAAATGTGATAATTTCCTGTCCGTCTGCTTCTTTTATAATGCGGCTATTAGTTTCTAAACATTCTTTTACTGCGGCAATTTCTCCTGGTGCAAAGATATCGACTGGGCCGACCCATCCTTTTTCTTGGAAATGTTTAACTTGATCTTGATTTAACATATTATCTCTATCTTTAGATGGTTGCTGTTAATTTTGGAGATTTTTCTGATGTTAATAAATTCAGTGTGTTATCCAAAAATTTTTGGCGGCAAGCCTGACGCTGAATCTTACCACTAGAAGTTTTAGGAACGGTTCCCGTTTTTACTAATAAAACAGTATGAGTTCGGATCTCATGTTCTGCTGCCACCGCTTGACGAATGTTACCAATGACCTCATTTACATCTAGCCGTCGCAGATAACTCCGCTCTACTTCTTGAACTACAACTAACTGTTCCTCACCTTTAAATTCTACTGCAAAGGCTGCCCCACAACTGGGTCGCAATGCGGGATGACTATTCTCAATGGTTAATTCAATATCTTGGGGATAATGGTTGCGTCCTTGAATAACGATTATATCTTTCAGCCGCCCTGTAACGAATAACTCGCCATCCTTGATAAATCC
>JBGTMK010000513.1:0-6197 GCA_041743605.1 Nostoc sp. | reverse complement strand
GGTGGTTGTCAAAGTGGGAGAACTAGAGGCATTTTTGACACTCACGGCTGTAGTCTCGTCACCGTCTACCACTAACTTAGCCGCCATTCCCAGTTGAATACCTGAGTGGATGGTTTGACTGTTTAACCAGATTATCTGATCTATGCCACCTTGGTTTAAGGTTCGCCAATGTTTAACGCCTTGGTTATGTGGTTCACTGTCAAATCCTGCTTCGATGGTAATTTTACCCTCAAAGTCTACCGATGTAACTTGAGCGCGAATTGCCAAAGCATGTTGGTCTGCTAAACTCGTGAACCGCTCGAAGTGAAAATCTAGGGTATGACCATTAGGACTACGCCAGCGCACATCACGACTAACTAAACCTAAGCGTAGATCAAGGCGACGTTCATAGTTGAGAATTTTACCACTATCCAGGCTAAAGCGTTCCCCTGCCACTTTCACCACCAATGGTAGCCAGTTGGGACAGTTTACCAGTTCGGTATTAGCAATTTTCACATCATCATAAACACCGTGAATGAGTGTAGCTGGAAAATCCTCAGAATACCCTTCTTCAAACGTACCCCGCACTCCTAACAACCCATTCCCAAGGGTGAAGACGGTTTCCTTGTGATGTAACTGCGTTGGGTCAAACTCCGTTTCAATAACGTTCCAGTCAGTATTGTCAATTAATTGTTGATTTTGTTGAGAATTGTGAGTGGATACGTTGAGCATGAGTAATAAAACCTATGTCTTGGGTCAGGATGCAGTACAATTAGAAGCAATCTTGAATTGATTAACTCCTTCGCTCTAGCGCCTAGACTTGAATACAGCCTAAACACAAAAAAAAGACGTTCCTACTAACAGTAACGTTTCAGTTTTCATCTGTCTACAGTTAGATTTAGTGAATAACGTCAGTTAGAACTGATAAATCTCAACCAGAAACCAATTGATCGGGTTTTTCATCAATTTCTTTCATATTTATCAACCTTACAATATAATTCAATGTGCTTAAATTAACGATAATTGTAGGTTAGCTAAATGTTCGCGTAGGGTTCCGTAGGAAAGTACAACCCAATTTACGTGCTTTAAGATTTTTAACGCTAATTTAAGCGGATTGTAATATCACTAATCGGTCAGAATAAGTGCATCTAAACTTAGTTAAGTGTAGATTTAATTTTATATATAAAATATGATGACAGAAATAATTTTTGCGAATGATAATTCTTCAAAAATTACAAAGCTTAGATCAGAAATAGTGACAAAACGCAATTGTGGAGAAATTATTCTTGAAACAAGAAAAGTAATACTTTCTAATACTTTTACCAGTCCTGAAAAACTAATTAAAATTGTTGATTTATTTGTGGAACAGCTAGGCTATTCCAGCTTAGGGGCAGATTGGAAGCAAATTAATCGCCAAGAAGCACAAAACATTATAAGTTTTGTAATGAAAAAAGATTTAGCTTATTCTCATATACTAATGACTTTACAAGAATCTGAAGAGATTTCTCAGAAATTTTTTGATTTCTTTCCGGGAAACTGTAGCTTTTTGACAAATGCATCATTCATGAATAATTATTCAGGGATGACAGCCTGGAATTCAATTACAGATGCAACATTTGATACTGGCATTGTTATTGTTAGTCCTAACAGAATTGGTATTCTTTGGGCTAAAGATGAAGATTAAATTATGGTGTACACACAAGTCTTCAAACTCCATATAACGCGGGGTTTTGTCGTCTAGCTTTGGGCTGTTAGATTGCGGGAACGTCTGTCATTGCAAACGCGATTGCGTCTTTTAGAGAGGAAGAACGACTTTCGCGCAGTGTGTCGCAGACAAGCAATCACAAAAATAACGATCCAAATTTAGTGTTTTAGTCTTAAAAATAACTTAATCAATCGATAATAAATCAACTTTAAAATTATTGTTTAGCTCAAAATATAACTCTGTTGATTATGTTGAAATTAGCATTTCCATTAAAGATAGCAGGAGGAGCAGTCTTCCTGCTTTCATTTTTTGCCTTACGAGCAATTAGCGCCACAATTTCAGAAGGATTTGAGTCCGGTCAAAAGGGAGCTTATGCTGTGGCTGATGTCACCCTTAGTACAGGCGTTTGGAATTTAAATGATGCTCTGATTGGCAATACTTCAAGCGATGTTAAAAGCGGAGCGCAATCTACTCGCATTCGCAACAATGGCAAAGTTACGATGAAATTTGATCGCTCCACAGGTATTGGTACAGTTACAATAAAACACGCTAAGTACGGTAACGATGCTAACACCATTTGGGGGTTGTGGTGTTCGACTACAAGCGGAACCTCATGGACAGCAGTTGGTTCAACAGTTACAACCAGTTCTAAATCACTTCAAACAGCAACTTTTACACCTAATATTTCTGGCATAGGTCGTTGTGAAATCCGTAAGACTGATGGAACTTCCAACAGAACTAACATTGATGATATTGTGATTACTGATTTTGGCTCTTCTACTCCCTCTCTACCTGCTGGTTCTGTGCCATTTTTTGACAATATCAATAATCCTGTATCTGGACTAGCATTCGGCAGCCCAGGAGATGTTACTCCAGTTGCTCCAACTCTGAATGCCTTTGATAGGGCAGTTACTGATCTTTGTGGACAACCTGGTACAGTTGTCAGCCCTTCTAACTTCCAGTTGATGATGACAAACAATCCTACTGTTTTGGCAAATATTAAACAATATGTAGGAGGATATCTGGTTTTGGGACGCACTTCTAATGCAGATTTTTTAGCTGATTTGACTAATGTCTGGTTTAATGCTGATGGTTTTGATCATATTTTTTGTGGAGAACCTGTTCCAGGAGGTTCAATAGGTGGATTGCACTTTGTTGGTCGTTATGTGGAGCTTCAAGAAAAGGGTTTAGCTGGAAGATTAAATAACAACACATCCAGAGAAGAAGTTGTTCCCAATGCCATTTATACGATTGGTGCTATTGTCAAAGTTGGCAATACTACTGCTCAGTCTTCTATCAAAGGTTATGCTTATACTCTCAGTGCGGAAGAAATTCTTTCTATAGTGGCTTTAGGTTATAAAAATAACCCTAATACCAGTTCTACAAATACTGTTTGTCATTTGAATGTAACTGATCAGGGTAATACGTTTAAAGCAGTATTTGTGAGAAGAGATGGTGGAATTCGCACTTTCTATCCTGATGCGACTCCTGGTAGCAACCCTATATGTGTGCAGTAATGGTTAGATGCCACAAAACGATCGCCCCGACAATCTAGTAGTCTGTCCCATTAGTTCTGAAGGGTTATAAAAGTTTGTAGTAAGGACTTTAGTCCTGGATTTTTAAGCACTGAAGTGCTTACTACAAACCCAGCAAAATTAATGGGACAGACCACTAGATTTTCGTTGATTCAATTTAGCCGATTTAAAATTCTCATGAAACTCATTTCTGTAAATATCGGACTGCCGCGTGAAGTGGCCTGGAAAGGGAAAACAGTTAGCACTGGAATTTTTAAAGAACCAGTCAGCGATCGCGTGATGGTGCGTGTACTCAATTTAGACGGTGATGGGCAAGCCGATCTAACCGTTCATGGAGGAGCAGACAAAGCAGTCTATGTCTATCCATTCGAGCATTACGATTACTGGCGAGGTGAATTGCCTGATACAGAGCTACCGCTAGGCATCTTTGGCGAAAATTTCACGATCGCTGGACTAAAAGAAGAAGACGTGAATATTGGCGATCGCTTTCAAATTGGCACTGTCAAACTGATGGTGACACAACCTCGCCTACCCTGTTACAAACTTGGGATTCGGTTTGGACGACCTGATATAGTTAAACGATTTCTTGCAAGTCGTCGAACCGGATTTTATTTTCGTGTTTTGCAAGAGGGCGAAGTCGGAGCCGGAGACACTTTAGAGTTGGTGAGCCGGGATGACAACAATATTACTGTTGCCAATATCACTCAACTTTATACTCGTGAGCAAAACAATCCAGAGTTACTTCACCAAGCTGCTCAACTTGAAGCCTTACCCAAAAGCTGGCGCGACTACTTCCAGGAGCAAAGTCGTCGTCAGGATGTGAAATAGATGCTATTGTTTCATGAAGCCGAAATTGGTGCAGAAAGCAATGCGACTATGCTTTGAATCATAACTGTCAACAGTTAACAAGTACGAGCTACACGTTAACGTTTTGTTCTTTTGCCAGAAGTGGTATATTGGCACTTGACCCGACCGAGTATAAACTATGCATCAGCCCACATAACAGCGAAGTCGAGGTTTTGTACTCAGTACTACAGGACAGGAAAGGGAAGTGGGCAAATGAACAAAAATACTGAGCAAGGTAGGGTTTTTTCGCTGTTTAAAGGTGTACCTTTAAGTTGCATCCTAGTAGCGTTGTTTCTGTTGCAAATCTTTCTAGTCGTGGGATTGACTGGATACTTATCAATCAGCAATGGGCAAAAAGCAGTCAATGAGTTAGCTAGCGAACTGCGTCGTGAAGTCGCTAATCGAGTTGAGCAGAATTTACAGACTTATCTATCAACTCCGCGTCAGGTACTACGCAGTAATCAAAATGTGATTAATATTGGGTCGCTGAAGATAGAAAATCTGGCAGCCTGGGAGTCATACTTAATAGAGCAGTTAAAGATTTTTCCAGATGTGTTGGCTTTAACGGCCAGCAATGAACAGCAAGAACACCTAACGGTGGAGAAGCTCAACGATCGCCAATTTTTGCTCAGAACAGCCGGAAAGTCAACTGGTTACGACCTCTACACTTACAGAATTGACTCTCAAGGTCAACCTACCCAGCTACCAGAGGTGATTAAAAACTATGATGCGCGATCGCGTCCTGATTATCAAGCAGCAGTTAACGCCAAAAAATTCAGCTTTAGTCAGATTTTTACATCCCTCACTGACCCCACACTCCTCATTAGTGCATCTCAACCCATCTATAACTCCCAAGGTCAGTTACTCGGAGTCAACAGCACTCTAACTCACCTATCACAAATTGGAGATTTGCTGCAAAATATTAAAGTTGGCAAGTCTGGGCAGATTTTTATTATCGAGCGATCGGGGCTATTAGTTGCAACTTCCACAACCGAAGAACCATTCCGCTTGCAAAATGGTAAACCCATTCGGTTGGCAGCTTCCCAGAGCAGGAATTCTTTTACTCAAGCAACCGCTAAATATTTAACAACTAAATTTAGTAACTTTGACCAGATTCAAAGTTTACAGCAATTAGATTTCTCTGTTGACGGCAAACGACAATTTTTAGAAGTTAGACCGTTACAGGGCAAACCAGATGTCAATTGGTTAATTGTGGTAGCTGTCCCTGAAGCAGACTTTATGGGACAAATTGATCGCAACACTCAAACCACAATTTTTCTCTGTTTGGGAGCATTGGGATTAGCTACTTTGTTGGGGATTGTCACCGCCCGTTGGATAACTCAACCAATTCTCTACTTCAGCACGGCGACAAAAGATTTAACCGATTTTACCAATGACGAAAACTCAGTGGTGAAAGTACAAGGCATTAAAGAACTAGAGGTGCTGGGTGAATCTTTCAACGAGATGACGCAGCAGTTACGCAAAACCTTTACTGCACTGATTACTAAAAATGAAGATTTAGAACTGCAAGTTAAGCAGGAAAGTCAAAAATTACAGCAAGAGATTCAAGAACGGATTAGCAATGAGCAAAAACTGCGCCAGCATAGTCAAGTATTGGCAGAACTAGCAAATCACAAAGCGATTTTTGAAGGAAATCTGGAAGCAGCATTCAAAGTCATCACAGAAAAAGCAGCCAATGCTTTAGAAGTAGAGCAAGTGAGTGTGTGGTTATTTAATAACGATGCCCACGATAAGCTGCGCCAGCGCACCAAACTACAATGCATAAGTTTCTATGAACGTAGCCAGCAAAAACATTCGGCTAATCTAGAACGCTACCTGGCAGATTATCCAATCTACTTTAGAGCTTTAGCATCTGTTCGTACCATCACCGTCACCGACACTCGCAACGATTTACGGGTACAAGAATTATGGGATGAACTACTAGAACCAAAAAATATTGTATCTCTAATTGATACTTCTATTTGGGTTGGGGGCGAAATGGTGGGAACAGTATTGTATGAGCAAGTTGGTATTCCCCGGACATGGGAACTGAGTGAGCAAAACTTCGTTAGTTCAATTGCGGAATTTGTCGCCCTGACTTTAGAAGTGTGCGATCGCAAACGTGCAGAATC
>JBGTMK010000512.1:0-7174 GCA_041743605.1 Nostoc sp. | reverse complement strand
GATTCAGGCAGTTGCAGCATTCGTTGCGGGCGGTCGGGTGAGCGTTTGCAGGTTTGAGGAATTTGCTACCGGGAGAACCTCAGAAATCGCCTGCGCTGTCAGCTTACCAGAAAGTACGGCACCTTCCATACTGCCTAAGTAGCGTTGCATGGTATAACTTCCGGCGAGATAGAAGTTGGCAATGGGCGTAACTTGTGCGGGACGGTACTGTTGACGACCAGGGGTCGCTTTGTAAACTGAACGCGGCGTTTTCACCACATGAGATTTCAGCAATGTTGCTGGATTGTCTCCCCCAAAGTGGTCGGGGAAAAGTTTTTCCAATTCAGCAATCGTTGCAGCCACAATCTCCTCATCGGATTTGGCAATCCAATCTTTTGCCGGAGCTAGAACTAATTCCAGCATTGAGCGATTGGGGTTGGCGTATTCACGGCAGGTGTTGCTCATATCAGCATAAACGCTTAGGAGGGGCGATCGCGAAAAAAGTAGGTGATCAATTTCTGTAAGTTTCCGGTCAAACCACAGATGCAGGTTAATCACTGGTACTCCTTCCAAACCTTCTAGCTTTTGGAAAAACTCCATAAGCTTCCAAGGCTTAGGCAACATCACCTTCAAAGGGTCAACTGACATAGCAGATACATAGGCATCAGCCGTGAAAACTTCATCCTCTGCCCCATTTAACCCTCGAATCAAATATCCTTTCACTGTGCCATCGGCGTTGAGTAAAATCTCTTTCAAGGGGGCATTCAACCGCACTTCTCCACCGCGCTCTGTGATGTAATCTACGATCGGGCTGCATAAACGTTCTGTGGGAGAACCATCCAAAAATGCAATCTTGGAGCCATATCGTTCTTGCAGAAAACGATTCAGTGCAGTTAAGAGAATTGTTGCTGAAACTTCATCAGGATTGATAAAGGTGAGCGCTTTACATGCGGCAATAAAAACGTCACTAGTTACCCGCTCGTCAACACCTTGCCTTTTCAACCACTCTAAAAAGCTGTATTTGTCCATCTCTTCTACATACTTCTGACCCCGAACCACTGCAGGAAGGAGGCCAACTGCAAATCGAATCTTCTGCTCCCAAGTCAACATGTCTTTGTTGCGAAGAATCGATGCAATCACGTTGAAAGGTGATGGAATATCTGGAACATCAAAACGTGAGAGTGTTCCAGGCTTGTCTGGTTGATTGAAAATCAGTGTATGCTCTTTCCACTGGAGTCTGTCTTCAATGCCCAACTCCTTGAGCAATTGGAGCATATTGGGATATGCCCCAAAGAAGGCGTGTAACCCGGTTTCGTACCAGTCGCCGTCAGAGTCTTTCCACGCCGCAACCAGACCACCCAGTACGTCCCGGCTTTCCAAGACAATGGGAGTGTGACCTGCGTCAGTGAGATATTTCGCGCAGGAAAGTCCTGCTAGACCAGCACCCGCGATCGCTACTCGCATTTAACCCTAATGCCCTTCAATATTTCTTAATGGTTTTATCGTTCTCATTATACGTTGCAATCCGTTACATTTAGCAGTTATTGTGCGATCGCTTTCCCAAAAAACTTTTGCCAAAGGAATTTTACCTACGCACACCTCTTTAAGCCAATTGCCAATACCATTGTTGGTCATAGGTTTGAGCAAGCATTTCATCTATCTTTACATCAAGGAAATTTAGACAAACAAAAGTATTTCCTTTGACTGAAAATAAGGTAGTCTTAAATATTGTCTTAAAGTAGTTGACTTATTTACTAGTTAGTGTATTAACCCTGAATAAATATCTAGAGTGTTGCTTAAAGACTGCTTTGAAAACTTTCTGCTCCCCCTCAGGGTGTAGGATAAATGTTTATGTCCTCTAGGTTGAACAACCCAGTTGTTTACCTCACAACTTATAGGTAAAACGTTATGAGTGTATCGCAGGAGCTAAGGCGCTTTGGACATCACCTAATTTTAGGTATTTCCGGGACTACATTAAGCGATGACGATAAACGCGCACTCAATGAATTAAGTCCAATTGGGGTGATCTTTTTTGCTAAGAACTTTTTGGATGGCACCCCATATCAGGTTTGGCTGGAAAGCTTCAAGGATTTGAACAACCAGATACGAGAATATACTGAACGTGATTCAATGTTCATGACACTGGATCACGAAGGAGGTCGTGTAATTCGTACACCACTGCCAATTACTCGCTTTCCTCATGGGTTGTTGTTGCGATCGCACGCTTACGAAGTAGCAAAAGCCACGGCGGTAGAATTAAAATCACTGGGCATCAATTTATCGTGGGCACCTGTAGCAGATATTTTTTCCCATCCCAACAACCCAGTGATTGGATCTCGTGCCTTTGGTAACACTCCCGAAACTGCTACTCAAGGTGCGCGTGACTACTACCTTGGACTTCGAGATTCAGGAATTTTGGGATGCGCCAAACACTTCCCCGGACATGGAGACACCAGCAAGGACTCTCATATTGAGTTACCAATACTGAATTTAACTCTAGAAGACCTGCGACTTCGAGAACTTATACCTTTCAGAGCTTTAATTGAAGTACAGATTCCTTTGATTATGACTGCTCATATCTTATTTCCCAGGATAGATGCTGAAGTACCGGCAACCCTTTCCCAAGCTATCCTCAAAACCATACTGAGAAAGGAACTTGGCTTTAAGGGAGTTGTTGTATCTGACGACTTAGATATGAAAGCTATCTCAGAAATATTTATGAAATCTGGTACTGTGGCGCAGTCATTTCATGCAGGCTGCGACCTGTTTATTGTTTCGCGTAATATCAATTCATCATCTATTGAAAGAACATATAAGATTGCTGAAGATTTCGTCGATTCCCTCACCAAGGGTAGTTTAGACGAATCAGTAGTGGAAGCAGCCAGAGAAAGAATTGAGAAGCTACTGGCAGTAACACCGCAATATCCCATATATGCTTTGGATAAAGATATATTATTGCAACATACTCAACTAGCGATCGCTAGTTGCTATTCATAACCCAACTTGCATTCAAGCTACATATTAGCAATTGCCAAAAGACTAACTAAAATTGCATTTCTTAATTTTGAATTTTGAATTTTGAATTTTGAATTGTTTAATGGGTGGTATAGGGGTCGAACCTATTTCTGCGGGTTAAAAGCCCGCTGCACAGCCGGTATGCCAACCACCCTAGTTAATTTGAAAAAGAAATGAGCAAGTGCGATCGTATTACATCGCAATCTTTGTAACACCAACACTAGATATAAATCCACCAGGGAGGTACTGCCCCTCCTATTTCTGTGTTATCAGCACAGCGCCTCGCTTTTCGGCTCCAGGTGGAAAAGAGGAAGATGGAGGAATCGAACCCCTACAGTTGCCCATACCCTGGTTTTCAAGACCAGTTGCCGTCCATTCAGCGGCATCTTCCATTTAGGGGCGTCTGACGGGACTTGAACCCGCTCTGACTGGTTCCACAAACCAGCGCCTCGACCACTTTGGCTTCAGACACCATCAGTAGAATCAATGGGAATTGAACCTGCCAATGTTCAGGTTATGTAGCCCCACGAGCCACCGTTGCTCTATCCCCGCATATTCACCAATACCCTTGACTGGATTTGAACCTGCGACTCCATGCTCCCAAAGCATGGCTTCTCGCCGCTGAATTACATCCCGTTGGTACTCCTGGTGGGAGTCGAACCCACAACGAAACAGATTTTAAGTCTGCCACCTCTTCCAATTGGGCTACAGGAGCAAGTTTTGGTACTCTTGGTGGGAATTGTAGACGCAAAGCGGCTTCCCGCAGGGTACCCACAACATACCGTTTTTGAGACGGCAGCCTCTTCCAGTTGGGCTACAAGAGCAGAGTTTGGCAGCCCCGCCAGGACTCGAACCTGGAATCTTCGCCTTCAAAGGGCGCTATGTTGCCAATTACACTACAGGGCTTTATTGCCAGGGCAGGGTTTGAACCTGCAACCTCATCGTTCAGAGCGATGCGACTTACCAATTCGTCCACCCGGCAATGAATGGCTGCCTCAGTAGGACTCGAACCTACAACCGCGCGATTAACAGCCGCTTGCTCTACCATTGAGCTATGAGGCAACGAAGCCCCCCAGGTCGGAATCGAACCGACGACCTCCTGTTTTTCAAACAGGCGCTAACTACCGACTGAGCTACCGGGGGATAGGAAAAGAGATTATGTAACGAGAGTGGAGGGATTTGAACCCTCACGTCTTCAGTTTCGTAGACTGAGATGTTATCCGGTTACACCACACTCTCAAAACGGAGAGAACAGGATTTGAACCTGCGACGGATATTAACTACCCGCTTCCTCTTAGCAGGAGGACGCTTTCAGCCACTCAGCCACCTCTCCAAAGTGGGTCGAGCAGGATTTGTAGCTTGCTTCCCGTTCGCGTAGCGTCTCGAAGAGAAGGGTACCTGCGCGCAAAAAAGAACAGTTTTACAGACTGTCGCCTTCAACCAGACTCGACCACCGACCCATAATCATTCCCCCGACGAGAATTGAACTCGCATCTGTGCTTTGAAAGAACACTGACTTAACCATTCGTCCACGAGGGCATAATTGGAATTTTAGATTTTAAATTTGGGATTTTGGATTAAAAAATTTAATCTAAAATTGGCAATCTAAAATCCAAAATTGTCTGACACAGGGACTAGGATTTGAACCTAGAACATCGGATTTGGAGTCACGAGGTGTTGCCGTTACACCATCCCTGCATTTGGTGGCAGCGGCGGGATTTGCACCCGCATATACCAGGGTATGAACCTGGGGCTTTGCTGGTTAAGCTACGCTGCGACACAGGTCAAGGCGGGATTTGAACCCGCGCTAATCGGTTTTGCAGACCAACGCCTTACCAACTTGGCTACCTGACCATTTGTGAGTCCCGACGAGATTCGCACTCGCAATTTTCAGCTTGAGAGGCTGACGGCATAAACTATTCGCCTACGGGACTACAACCAGGGTGACGGGATTTGAACCCGCAACATTTCCGCAGACAACGGAACGCTCTAGCCAGTTGAGCTACACCCCGATTTTTTGGAATCTGTGACTAAACTTTGAGGTTTTTAGGCACAAATTTTGTTGGTGAACTTGCCCATTTATTATTTAGTTTTCAAGGTTCAGAAAATTTACTTTTAACTGTTAGAAACTGTTAGGAAAACAACCGAAACTCTAGGTAGCAAGCCTGTTGTGTATTACGGATGTATTCAGTGGTTTTGATCAGCGCAAACTTAGAAGTTTTTTCATTTATTGCCTCTACTGCCGATGGTTTGCAAGTAGAAGCAGCTTTGTTAACTGGAGACTTTGGCTTATTCCAACGCCTGTCCTTTAGTTGTATGTAGAACATAACTTTGACTCTTGGGAAGCTTGTCTTTTGCTCCACTACAAATATACTACAAAATACTACAAGAGGTGTCAAGGGGTTTCAGAAAGTTTTTTTAAAATTGTCTATAAAAGCTTCTGTACTTAGATTTGAAGTTAATTAAGCCCTCTTAAAAGTCAAACTACAGTTATGCTTGGATGACTATTTAAAAGCCTGAAGTGACAGACAACTACCTCAAGCGACAACAGATAATTAGTGTTGTCGCGATCACCACTATAGATTACAGCTTGTAGTATTGCTCCAGGCACTTCCCCACAATTGGGTTGAACCAGCCAATAAGCAAAATCCATACTGCACAAGTTCAAGATCATCCCGCAAAAGGGCAAATTAATGCGCCAGTAGTAAACCCTACCTTTACAGTCCCAGCTAAATTTCAAGTAAAAATGCTTGATCAGGTGCAACCCAGCAACAACGAAAAGGTTATTGCTGGGTTGTATTAATGATGACCCGCTTTTTCGGTCAGAATACCCAACTGAATTCTGACTCCTGAATTCTGTTCGATAATAAAGGGTGAGAAGTTATACTCACCCTACTATTTCGTTTATTCGCTCATCACAGAAGCACTGCTTTCTTGAGCTTCCTGCCAAAGTTTCTGTAAAAAGAACTCAGCGCGATCGCTCATAGTGGTGACAAACACACCGACAGCATCCTTAGAACTAGCTGATAGCCAAGAACCCCGCAGGGTGACTTCCATGTATTCGGTATCGCACGCACAGAGGGCAATGATTTCTCTGTCATCTCTTTTTACCTCAGCCCTGAGTACTTCTACTCCTGGCAAATCAACAGGAAGCAAAAAGGAAGCGGTAGTGGGTTCAATGCATAAACTTTGCCCAACTCGCAGGGCTAAAATCACTCGCTGCGCTACCCATTCTTCTAGCGACAGAGTGACACATTCCAAATCAAAACTGCTTTCAGTGTAAGTTAATTTCAGCATTCCTTATGCTCTCCTGTTATTCCAGGTTTGCTTGCATATCTATCCAAAACTGTTCAGCAAAAGAAATCGCGGGGTGGATTGGCGCTTTTGGTTTGGTATGCAGTTGCATACCAGCTTCAAATAGGGTGCGATCGCCTTTACGGGAGTTACATCTTTCACAAGCTGCGACTACGTTATCCCAAGTGTGAGAACCGCCTTTAGAACGCGGCATCACATGATCTAGCGTTAGATGTTTACTGCTGCCACAATATTGGCAACTGTGATGATCTCGTCGCAACACTTCCCGCCGATTCACTGGCGGAACTTTCCACATCCGCTCATTGGAAGTGATTGTCAAACGAATGTGTTTTGGCACATCAATTACCAAACTGGGTGAGTGAACTCGCCATCCGCCTTCTGTGGTAAAACCAAGGGGTTGGGCTTTGTTGGTTACTAACAGCACAATTGCCCGCTTGATATTGATCCGACATAGTGGCAAGTAATTTTGAGAAAACACCACCACAGATTGCTCTAACACTTGCATTGCGTTCGCGCCGCGCATGGAAGATATCGTCACAGCTTAACTCCTTATAAAAAAACCCCCGCTTCAAGTTTTCGGTGAAGCGGGGGTTAGAATTGACCGGAAAATTTTCTGGTCTTATATCGGTACAGTATTCCTATGTCTGTACCCCCCGCCTTGTTCATCTAGTTCTGGTTTTGCAATCAGCGCACTAATGCTGAGATGTCTAAAATCATGATTACCTTCTGTGATTTGCCCATAATCTCGGCTACCATCGCCCATAAATAAATACTCCACTTCCATAGCAGCTGATTCCCAACCGGCTCGGCAATTGGTAGTGCAAAAAGAAGTACAGATGGGGTAAATGGATTTCACAGAAAATTT
>JBGTMK010000511.1:0-11714 GCA_041743605.1 Nostoc sp. | reverse complement strand
CGATTAAGTACTTCGCTGCCCCAGAGAATCAAGACTTAGGTGTGGTTAAATATCTGCGAAAGCCATTCTCCAAGCTAGATTTATCGCCTTTTCCTGCACCCTCTTGACAATTGTGCCATTATCTTAACCTCTCACTGATGGCTGGTGTCAGACATCACCCTTTTTATGAGAATATATAATCAAGCCATAAGATTTAAGCACTCACCAACTGAGTCAGGCGTTTCAAGATACGTAGCACGTCGTACAATTCATTTCCAGGGTTACGCATCAAAAAACCCTTTGATAAAGCATAACGCGGTGAATTTCCTTTCATTAATTTGACGAAAATGAATTCGCTTCCTGTGGCAATCATACCAAACCTGGGTTTATCAGTATATGAATTTCCTAATAGATAAGCAAGAATTTGTGCAAGTCCTTGTTCAACTGAAAAGGAAGCTCTTTTAGATTCAATAATCATCACCCATAGTTGCTCTTTCAAAACTAAGGTATCTATTCTACCTTTGATGATTACATCTTCATCTGGCACAGCAATATCTATAGATTCTTCTGATTTTACATAAAACGGGGCTAGATAAAAATCCCCAATAAAAAGTAATGGGTCTACAACTGCCATTCTAACTACGTCTTCTAGTAAAGGTGGGTAATTAAGAAGATTTAAATAACCCATTTTCACCTTGTCTAAAAGTTGCTTGTCTAAATCATTAACTTCTGCTAAATTTTCTTGCCATTCCCGGAAAAATGAGCCATTCAAAACTAACTCAATCCCAAAATTATCGATTAAATAGCGTAAGTCAATGTCCTTTGCTTGGATTGTTTGCGTCATAAGTTTGGGAGAGTAGAGTATAGTCAATTAATTGGCTTTATCCTACTCATTCGTTGCTGCTTCTAGCCAAACTTCCACTTCATTTGCTAGCAATTTCTGGGCTGCATCCATCATTGACGTTGCGATGTCCTTGAGGTCTTCGCGGTTGTTCAAGTAAGTTTTTAACGCTTCCATTGGGTCGATGCTGCTACTCGCACTCAATTCAGGAATGCGGGGTCTGGCTAATTGACTGAGTAATTCTGCTTGAATAGTGTAGGTATGAGCGGGACTTAAAGCAGTATGTAGAGAGGAACTGTCAATTAAATCCATCTGTTCAGAGCGGAGTTTGTAAATTAGCCGCACTACAGCATCTTCAATATCATACTTTGCGATCGCTTTCATTAACACCGCTTGCGGATCATCTGCTTTCGAGATATCCACTTCAATGGTTTGGAAAGTCCGAACTGTTAAGGGACAAAATTCCCATTCAGCGCTTCCCCGCTCCAGTTCCAGCATTACGTAGCCTTTGTCTTCTTTTTCTTCGCTAAAATCTACCCGCTCAATACTCCCTGGATAAATCACCGGTGGGTTGTTGGATTTATTCAGATTTTGATGGCGGTGGACGTGTCCTAACGCTACATAATCAAAACAAGGTCGCGTCAACAAAGATAGGGGTAGAGTAAAGCCTTTACCTACTGCCAAAAAACGTTCTGCGCCCAAGGTTGCATTGTCAGCCATCAAGTGAGCCAAAAGAATAGTAGGCACATCGGGGTCAAGGCGGCGAACTTCCCCTTCTAGAACAACTCGCAGACGTTCCGTTAATAGTTGGTTGACTTCCGCCAAAGACAAACCTTCAGTTTCTTGGCGAGTCATTAAGGTAGAACGAGTCAGCCAAGGCAGAGTAATTACTTGCACTTTGCCATTACGGGTTTCAATACAGTGAGTAGTTAATGTATCACCGACAACAAACCCTGGCACTCCCAAAGTGCGGTAAATATTTAAACTCGCCCCTCCCTGTCCTTGGGAATGTTGGTCGTGATTGCCTACCAACAGCACTGTTGGAATATTGGCATCCATAAGACGGCGAAACTGGTTGGCAAAAGCATGTTGTACATAAGGTGGTGGTGTAGCATCCGGGAAAGCATCGCCACCAAATATCACCATATCGACTGCATCTGTCAGCGCTCGGTCAATACATATAGAGAGAGTATTGACAAAATCCTCCAATCGTGTATTTAATCCAGTTGCGGGATTAATTCGTCCGTGGGAAAAGCCGCTTCCCATGTGGATGTCGGATAGATGGAGGATTTTAATCATATTTGTCCTTTGTTCTTAGTCATTTGTCCTTTGTCTAATACTAATGACAAATGACTATAGCGGTTCTCGTTTGTATGCAATACATTTTGACCTCTCTCCAAACCTCTCTCCTAAAAGGCTACGGTGTACACACAAGTCTTGTCGCAGTCATATCTTTATTAAAAAATCTCGGACTGCGTTTCTATCCCGCCTCGGAATGAATTCCGAGTCTCATAGCTGAAGTCCACTTAAGTGGACTGAACAATCAATTTAGTCCACTTAAGTGGACTTCAGCTAAAAGCCAAAGAACTTTAGTTCTGGGCGGGATGCGGGTAATGTGGGTAAAAGAGTTGAAACCTATGTGGACAGCACTTGTGTGTACACCGTAGCCTTAAAAAGAGGGGAGCTAGAATCAAAGTCCCCCTTTTTAAGGGGGATTTAGGGGGATCTAAAATTTTTGATGCCGACAAGAGGACTTTTCAAACATCCTCTTAGGGCTGATAGCGAAGGCTAAAGTAAAAACCATCGTCCTGAGCGTTATTACCGCGATCGCTCAGATCGATAAATGGAAATCCATAATCGAGCCGCAAAAACAGATTATCAATTCCCATTGCCTGATTCCATAATAATCCTAGTCCTGCACCCACCAAAAAAGTCTGATCGGGTAGCACATTAGGATTATTAGATTTATTCCAGACGGCTCCCATGTCCAGAAATGGCGCAAGTTGAATTGTGGATATTCCAGATTCATTGCGCTGCACTGTGATCCGATCTTCGATCGCTACTCGAAATCCATTATCCCCAGAACGGATATTTTGACGATATCCCCTTACAGATTGGCCACCGCCAATTACAAATTGCTGTGATGGTAAAAGGCTATCTGGTGTAAGCTGTAAGTCTGCTTGGATCAGCAATAGATGATCGTTGCTGAGTTGCTGCACACGCTGGATTTGACCTAACCAACTGAAAAAGCGACCATCGGGTATGGGGTCATTGTTGATAGTTGCATCTAAGATGTCTATGCCAAAATTAAATTGCGATCGCAAAAACCAGGCTCCTTGAGGTTCGCGCTTGATATAATCTTGACCAAATTTAATTACACTGGTGCGGCTCACGCCATTGGCATCAGGCCCAATACCAAAACCTTGAGCGAAGTTATCAAGGAAAGTTTGACCATCTTGATAGGTAAACCCCAAAGATAGGGCAAATTCTTCTCTTGGCGATCGCATCAATGGTTGGCGATAATTGATTTCATAAAGATCCTGGTTGGCTCGAATGCCAAAGGCATCAAAGGGTGGCTCAGTGATTTCGTTGCGATTAAATGCTGCTCTAATCTGCACTTTGCCGTTCATGGCGTTCACGGGAACTTGATAGCTAAAATCAAAGGCATCGGAACCACCAGAGAGGGTGTGGTAATATGAGCCAGCTAACTCATCTCCCATACCGGTTAAATTGCGCGATCGCAGTTCAACACCCAATCTTTCCGCTCCAATACTTGGAGGCGAATAATTATCTACACCCAAGCTACCAATTAAAGATTTTGCCTCTTCAACTCTGACAATGAGAATACTTTGACCAACTTTACCTGTTGGACGCAGACGTGCTTCCACATTTGTAAATAAGGGATCAAGTCGCAACAGTTTCAATTGTTCTTCGAGCTTACCAGTATTGAGAGGAGTACCAGCACCTAGTTGGATGCGACTCCGAATATAAGACGGATTTAATCGCCGCGTCCCTTCGATGTCAATCTCTGTCAAACGCCCTTCAATTACCCGAATTACTACAACACCATCGGCGGTACTAGATTGTTGAATGTCTGGAACCGCTCTGGAATTTATATAGCCTTTATTTAGGTAAAGCTGGGTAATAGCATCTGCGGCTTGTCTGATTTCTTCTAAAGTCAAATCCCGTTCTTCAAACGGTTTCACAACTGGATTAAAATCAGTTTCGTTAAATACTGTGCTATCTACAACCTGGATTTTGCGAACCCGAATGCGTTGTGATGTTTCTGGTTGGGGGTTCGGTTTGGAAGGTTCTGTTTCCTGTACGATTTGTAACTCTGGCTGACTGCTATTTTGAGTTGAGTCTAGTGTAAAGTTATTTGCTGTAGCTCTCAGTCCATTTGCAGTGAAAATCCAGACCGCAGGTAGAATTAGCAAGCCACACTGAAAACTGAAACTGTGCTTATTCCATTTAGTATTTGCCAGACTCCGCCAATTGTCTAACTGATGAGAGAAATAGACAATTCTTGGCTGAGTCGTTGCTTTGGGCTTAACACTAGTTTCTGTTTCTTTTCTCATTTCTCCTCAGTGGGGTGCCTTATCTAAGGACTGGGCTGATTTTGGTTTTTGAGTATGCTATCGGTGCATGAGTATTTCAATATCATATTTTTGATATTCAGATTTCAGAAGATTTGTAACTAAAACTATAAGTAATAACAATTTCTTCTAAGTGATAGTCCTTAGCATTATATTGTGGTAATAGGTAGAAAACTTGGGAATACTTCGATGTCACCACTGATCTCCATTGTCATCGTCAATTACAACCGGGAAGCTTACCTTGAAGAAGCGATCGCTAGCGTCTTAGCGCAGACATGGCAAGATTTTGAGCTACTAATTTGGGATGATGGCTCTACAGATGGATCAGTGGCGATCGCTCACGCGTATGCTCAACAAGATGGACGAGTGCGGGTAATCCAAGGACACCACCAAGGAGTTGCTGCGGCTTGTAAGGTAGCAATTAGTCAAACTAGCGGCACTTACATTGGTATCGTAGACAGTGATGATATCCTATCCCCCACAGCCCTTACTCAAACTGCCACAGTACTTAATCGTCATCCAGAAACGGGATTTGTTTACACCGACTACTTAAATATTGATCAAAACGGCAAAGTTATCGGCTACGGTCATCGTTGTGACATTCCTTACTCCCAAGAAGGTCTGTTGGTGAACTTCATGACTTTCCACTTCCGCCTAATGCGCCGTTCCGTTTACGATCAAGTAGGAGGTGTCAACACGTCCTTTGCTAGTAGTGCTTATGATTACGACCTGTGTCTACGACTTTCAGAAGTAGCCCAGGTGCGGCAAGTTAAACAGCCGCTCTACCTCTACCGGATTCATTCTCAAAGCATCTCTACTACCAAAAGAACAGAACAAATCCTCTCCTCTAAGCGAGCGATCGCACAAGCACTTTGGCGGCGCGGATTAGCAGACAAGTTACAAATCGATGTAGAATTACCCTTACCCGCAGGTCGCTTCATATTGCGGCGCAAAAAATATCTACTGCCCAGCATCGCCGCTTCCCTGTTAGCTATTGTGCCTCTAGTGAGTGCCCAAGCACAACAAATTGTCCCTGCCGTCGATGGGACAAACACAATTGTTACACCCAACGGCAATCGACTTGATATTACTGGCGGTACAACTTCTGGAGATGGTGCAAACCTCTTCCATAGCTTTCAACAATTTGGAATTTCACCAGAACAAATCGCCAACTTCCAAGCCAGCCCGGCGCTACAAAATATTCTTGGTCGAATCACAGGCGGTAATCCTTCTATCATCAATGGCTTAATTCAGGTAACAGGTGGCAATCCTAACCTCTTCTTGATGAATCCAGCCGGATTTATTTTTGGATCAAATGCCAATTTAAATGTGCCTAGTGCTTTCACGGTGACAACAGCCAACGGCATCGGCTTTGGCAGCAGTTGGTTCAACGCCATTGGTGTTAATGACTACACTAATTTAGTTGGAAACCCCAACGGATTTGCCTTTAGTATGAATCAAGCAGGAGCGATCGCAAATGCTGGAAATTTGGCAGTAGGTGCTGGGCAGAATTTGAATTTATTGGGCGGTACTGTGGTGAACACCGGGCAACTTTCCGCACCGGGAGGACAAATTAATGTCACATCCGTACCAGGACAAAATTGGGTGCGTCTCAGTCAGCCCGGAAATCTGTTGAGTCTGGAAATTCAGCCCCTCGCCTCTAGTAGCAACCAACCCAATAACTGGACAATTCCTATTGCATCTTTACCAGAATTGCTCACAGTTGGGAACACTGGGTTAATTGCCAATGGCGATGGGACTGTAAAATTGACAGGTTCTAATGTGACAATTCCTACAACTCCAGGGACAACGATTGTTTCTGGCAAAGTGGATGTATCGAGTCAAACAGGTGGTACAGTAACAGCTTTGGGTAAAAAAGTCGCGGTGGTTGATGCCAATATTAACGCCTCTGGAGCCAATGGTGGCGGTACGGTGTTAATTGGTGGTGATTACCAAGGTAAGGGGACTTTACCCAACGCAGAGCAGACTTATATTAACTCCAACTCCGTCATTAATACCGATAGCAACTTGAATGGAAACGGCGGACAGGTGATTGTTTGGGGTAACGATACAACCCAATATTTTGGTAACATTTCGGCTCGTGGAGGAGCAAATGCTGGCAATGGTGGTTTTGTAGAAGTATCAGGCAAAAATTTCTTAACCTTCAACGGTTTGGTAGATACTTCAGCCGCCAATGGTAGCTTTGGGACTTTATTACTAGACCCCAGCACATTGACTATTATCGATGGTGCAGCAGGGACAGGTGATTTTGATGCCACAGCTGACAATATTGCCTTTGACGATGCAGATATTGGGGCTAATACCGTTTCATGGGGTGCGATCGCAGCATTGGGATTCGGTGCAAATATCGACTTACAGGCTACAGGAAATATTACCATCGATGACATCACCGGAAATACCGACGGAGTAACTACCGATGGTGTCGCTACTTTAAACTTGGGTAATGGCGGTAGTTTCAGTCTGACTTCACAAAGCGGTTCTGTAATCTTTACTAATCCCACCAACACAATTGCGACAAACGGAGGAGCCACTACCATTTCAGGAGCCAGCTTGTTGTTGGGAAATTTAGATACAACTAATGTAGGGTTTGGATATGGTACTACGGCTGGAATAGCTGGAACAGTAACTTTAACTGCCGCAGGTGATATCCTCACAGGTACAATTAATTCATCTTCAACTAATAGTATTGACTTAGGTACGGGTGGAAATATATCAGCAACAACCACCACAGGTAGTATTACCACAGGGGCAATTAACTCATCTGTAGTCAAGACAGAACCAAGTGGAAGTTTTACAGCTACATCTGGCGCGGTTAGTTTAACTGCCAGAGATAATATCATCGTTAATGGCATCATTGATACCTCCGCAACTGTCACCAACGTTAATGGTGATGCAAGCGCTACAGGTGGGAGCGTTACTTTACAGACTACTAATACTGCTGGCAGCACAATTCGTTTTAGCAGCATCGACACCAGAGGCGCAACAAATATTGGTGATGCAAACACAGTCCAAGGTGGCAATGTGCAAGTACTAACCAACGGTTTGGTTCAAGGAACAGAAATAACTTCTACAGGTGAGACGATCGCTACAGGAGGAGTTTTTATTGACAACCTTGATGATGGGGGAGAAATTGGTATTGCTGCGATCGTTGAACCTTTCGTGATTGTTAATAGCTTTGCCCCTCCTGTAGGAGGTACTGTTAACATTCAACACGATGGTGGCCCAAACAATGTGGATTTCATCGTAGGTGATGGAAATATCAATGGCACAGCTGGAACAATCAATGCAGGAGGGAGTTCAATCATTCCTTCAGGTAACTTCCCAGTATTGCCCACTGACGGAAATGCTAGCGGCACTCCACCCGGCATGACTATTACTTCCATCAATACCCCACCTGTCTTAACGGCAAACTCATCGCTGCCCAATACCCAGACTAATGAACCAGTTACCTTGACATTCTCTAGTTTGGCTGCACTGGTGAGCGATGCTAATAATGACATCACTTCCATCCAGGTTGATGTAGTAAATACAGGAAATCTGACTGTCAATGGTCTTCCCGTCATTCCTGGCGTTACTACTTTATCTAGCAATGATACTTTGGTGTATACACCTCCAGCAGATACTAACGGCTCACTAAATGCCTTTGCAATTAGTGCAAATGATGGTGTTTCCTCTTCTGCACCTGTACAGGTCGGAATCAACGTCAGTCAGATTCCTCCCACAATTCCTACCCCGACTCCTCCCACAATTCCTACCCCAATTCCTACCCCGACTTTTACCCCAACTCCTACCCCAACTCTTCCCCCCTGCTCATTCCAGTGCAGTCCAGGTAAACCGAATGGCCCTGGCCTCAATAATCCTAAAATTGATGACCCCGTTATTAATACAGATTCCACACCCGAAGGCGATTTTACAGATAATTTTGCCGACCATTTAGGCATACCCACTCCTAGAATCAAAACACTGGATGATGCCAAAGAAATTGCTCGCAAAATTGAAGAAGCTACTGGTGTTAAACCTGCATTTATTTACACCAGTTTTGTCCCTGTGGAGATCGTACCAGAAAGAACTAAACAGCTAAATAGCCTTGCGGAACAGGAAAGCGACCAACTAGAACTAGTGGTAGTTACTGCAAAAGGTGATCCTATTCGCAAGCGCATTCCAGAAACGACCAGAGCCAAAGTTCTCCAAGTAGCTCAAGAATTTCGTGACCAAATCGTTAGTCCACAAAACCGTCGCCGCACTGGTTATTTGCGTTCATCTCAACAACTTTATCGCTGGATTATTGCACCACTAGAAGCAGATTTACAGGCGAGAGAAATCAATAATCTAGTCTTTTTACCAGATATTGGCTTACGTTCAACCCCAATGGCAGCACTTCACGATGGTAAGGGGTTTCTAGTAGAAAAATACAGTATCGGCTTGATGCCCAGTCTCAGCTTGACTAATACTCTTTATAAAGACATTAAAAAATCTCAAATTTTAGCGCTGGGGGTTTCTCAGAGTACTCAAGGACAAGAACCTTTACCAGCAGTTCCCCTGGAGTTATCAACATTGGTGTCTAAACTATGGCAGGGGAAATTATTGTTAGATAAGCAAGCCACCTTAGAAAATCTCAAAACCATCCGCCGCCAACAACCTTTTGGGATTATTCACATGGCAACCCATGCCGATTTTGCTACTGGCGCTTTGAGCAATTCCTATATTCAACTATGGGAGGACAAGTTACGCTTGAACCAATTACGACAGTTGCGATTGAATGAACCCGAAGTTGAAATGCTGGTACTGAGTGCTTGTAGAACAGCTTTAGGGGATCAAGAATCTGAGCTTGGGTTTGCGGGTTTAGCGGTGCTGGCAGGTGTGAAAACTAGTGTTGCTAGTCTTTGGTCGGTTAATGATGCTGGTACAGCAGCATTGATGACGAAATTTTATGAGAACTTGAGAACAGCTCCCATTAAGGCAGATGCTCTTAGACAAGCTCAGGTTTCTATGGTCAAAGGGCAGATTTACGTCAAGAATGGTCAGGTAGAAGGTTTGGGAGTAGTGGGTAACTTGCCTTTACCTACTGACAGTGTTGATGAAGCTGAACAATCACTTATGCATCCATATTATTGGGCTGGATTCACAATGGTTGGTAATCCTTGGTAAATGAGATAATTTAACATGGAGCTTATTAGAGATGAACGCTACAATCTATCAGAAAAGCAAAGAAATAGTTAAATCGAGAGTGCCTTTATGACGGCTGATTTGACATCTACAACAACATTTGACTTTGTTACTGTGCTATCTCAGGCTGCGGCTGGGTATCGAGGACAGAGAGGCACACGTCCTAGTGCTGAGATATTAGTAACTGCGTTGCTACAAGCAGAAAAAGCTGGCAAACAACAACGGTTGAATTATCCGTTTGAGTCTCTTCTAGGTAAATGGCAACTTTGCTTTGTTACTGGCACTAAAAAAGTCAGGCAGCGCGGCGGAATTGTATTAGGCAAGGGTTTGTATGTACCGAGGTTTATAACAATTCATGTTTCTTTTAATACCACTTTGGAACAGAATTCAAATAGAGGCGAAATTGCTAATCAGGTTGAATTTAGCCCAGTTTTTTTGAAGCTCACGGGGCCAGTGCAATATTTAGGTAAGAAAAATCTATTAGCGTTTGACTTTAACCAGATGCTTATCAGTCTGTTTAGTCGTGTTGTTTATAACAGAGCAATCCATTTTAGTAAACTTCAAACAGAAGATTTCTACAACCAGCCCATAGCTAAACTACCCTTCTTTGCCTTCTTTTTAGTGACGGAAAATTTCATTGCAGCTCGCGGCCGTGGAGGAGGATTAGCATTTTGGATTCGAGAAATTTAAAGACTCTTGTAGGAAATCAGGCAGTCTTTGTGGAGGCAGGAAGGAAGAGAATTTGATTTGTTGCTTTCATTTGTAGTGGGTAGTGCATAGAGTTCGACTAATTTGGTCTTTTATCTTGCCTTATGAAAGAAGTATATGTTATGATTGATAATCGTGTGGTTAAGGACGTATAGCTCAGTTGGTTAGAGCGCTACGTTGACATCGTAGAGGTCACTGGTTCGAATCCAGTTACGTCCATTGTTGTTGTACAGTGACTAATTATTTGTCGTCGGTGAGAGATTAATGTCGTTTGGACTAATTAACTGTCGTCGGGACAAATTGATGTCGTTTAAGTACCAGTGACAGATTAATGTCATTTATTTACAGAGACTATAGCGATAATGTCAACGTAGCGCTCTCTTTCAACCCTCCCTAATAAAAATTATGATAACCCACCTAGTACCTGGCGGGTTATTACAACATTTTTGCGTGCGTAATAGTTTCAGATTTGGCTTTCAATCCACCCAGTAACTGGAGGGTTGTTGTCACGCTTTCAATTTATTTAGTTGGAACTGCGCGTGTACTTTCAACCCACCCAGTACCTGGAGGGTTGTTGCCACGTAAGCGACGATGCGAGGGAGAACGCGCTTTCTTCTTTCAACCCACCCAGTACCTGGAGGGTTGTCGCCAATTCTCGAAGTCTGGGTGTTTACCAAGTTGTTCGACTAGTTCATTAATTAAGGGTGTGTTTAAAGTTGCCATCAATTTCCACAGTTTTTGGCGGGCTGATTCACTGGCAATAAGACGGCACTGGATAGTAATCTGACTCATAAAAATAAAATATCATATAAATACACTATGTATTCTTAAAAAATTTAAATTTAAAAAATTGCTTCTGTAGGATGATTTCTATGGAAGAAAAATTCTACACAAGCACAGAAGCTGCTGAAATTACTAATTGTTCCCGTCGTCAGTTACAGTATTGGCGAGATAAAGGTGTTGTTGTACCAACTGTGAATACCACAGGTAAAGGACGTAATGTTTACTACTCCGTAGCTGACCTGTTGACGCTAACTGTGATGCATTATTTATTGTCTGTTGGCTTAAGCTTTGAAGTTTGCCGGGAAGCTTTGGCTATGTTGCAAGATAAGGAACCTTGGCTATTTGAGGAATTTGTGTCTAAGAAAAAGATGAGGCGACTGATGCTGATATCTAACGCCTCTCAGCAAAAGTATTTAACATTAGCAGAATTTGATAAAGAGGCAGCGCTAGAAGCTCTTTGTCAAGGGCAGACTGTGATTCCCTTTTGGTGCGATGCCTGCGGCGGGCTACGCCAACGCATTCACGAAGTCTTACACCAAAACCTCAAACGCTTTAGCGAGTAATATTAAGTACTATTACACCGCGTAACAATACTTGGGATTCAGTAACATTATGCTTTA
>JBGTMK010000510.1:0-24869 GCA_041743605.1 Nostoc sp. | reverse complement strand
CAAAAGATTGATTTTGTTTGAAATTTATGAATATAGATATCAAGGTTAAAAGGTTCTGCAAGAATAGCATCGTCTAATACAATATATTGCTGAGTTCGGAAAACGTAATTAATCACAGAGAGCGGTAAATCCTGATAGGTTTCAACAGGAATAGAGCGTAAAACTGTCACCACATTATCAGCAGCATTTCCAGAAGCTTCGATATACAGATGATTGTCTTTAATTAGGAGTAGTACTGCTTTTTGCGCGGCAGCATTTTCTAGTAAAATTTTGATCAGCTTGCCTAATAAATTTTCTAAAACAATTTCATTAGTAATCGCTTGTGAAAACTTAATGAATGCATTAAAATCTAAAAAATCGCTCAAGCTGCTATTGGTAGTGGTGCTAGTGGTAAGATGAATTGTATCTATTTTTGCAGTAGTGTTTTCTATAGTAGTAGTTTGCCCTACTAGAAAAGTATACTTTGATTCCAAGTGTTTAACTTTAGCGATCGCACCCCAGCGAATATAGGCATAATAGGCTTTAGTGATATACGTTTGATGAATTAACTCTTTACCAAGAGATTGATAAAATTTTCCCGCTAACTCATAAGCTAAAGCTTCTTCTTGGAGAAAACCGTTTTCTTGAGATTTGGCAATAGAGTGTTCATAGTAGTCCATTGCTTCAAGCTTTTGCCCCAAAATCTGATACCGCTCTGCCTCCACGAGGTAAAATCTGTGTAAGTGATTCGTGGGAGCATGAGTAGCCCAGAGTTCCATCTTTTGCTGATTAGCTTGGACTTTTTCTAGAATAGCTTGCTTCTCAAACTCTTTAGCAGTATGGTATATTGCCAAGTAGGCTAGAGAATCGTAGAAATAAAAGATTGGAACAACAAATAACCCTGTAACACCACCTAAAGAATTTTCTGCGATCGCAGCATTTTCTACAGCTTTAAAATACTCCCCAAATATGTAAGAGAGCATTAGTTTATTAACAAATAAATGGTTAATTGTGTAAAGATCATTTACTTGCTGATGAATTGGTAGCATACTTTGCTCGTCGTAAGCTTCTCCAATTAAACAGTCTACATTTTCAAAACTTCCTTTCAAGTTCAAAACTGTCTGCAAATATACTGAGTTCCAAGTAAAAGCTACTTGTTGTTTGATTTTTTTCAGCGAATCACAATAAGCTATCAGTTCTTTTTCTAGAACCCAAAGTTCCTTACCTAGCCAAAATGAATGATAGGGATAAATGTAACCACAATAACCAGCATATTCTAAATCTCCAGTTTCCAGACCGCTAGAATATCCTGCCATTGATGATGTTAATGTCTCCCTAACATGCTCTTTCCAATGCATAACATGAGCGCTAACAACCGTCAGAATTTTCGCCTTGAGTTCTTCAGCATTAAATTGTGATACCAAACGTGAAGCTAATTTACCAAATTCATAGCCAGAATCAATTTCTCCTTGAACTCCACAAAGAAGTAATCCATAAAGACTATAACCATAAGCAGATACAGCCGTATTACCATACTTTAATGACAAGTTGACCATTTTACAGACAATAATTGGCATCATTGCAGGAGCAGTTTGAAAAGCCGCCGGGAGAACTCCCATTAAGATTCTCATAGCTGCAATCTTGTTAGGATCAGTCATTAATGGTAAGTTAATTAAATCTGCGATCGCTTTACCTTTCAAAGAAGCCGCGATTTCATCCATCCCCTGCTGAATATCGGTTGATGTTGGCTCGTCTGGAAAACTTATACCTAACAATTGCAGAATTGACACTGCTATCTGAATAGCTTCCAGTTGCTTGCTTTGAATGATAGAAGCGATAATCTGTACTTCATAGACTTTCACTTTATCTAAAAGAATTTTGGCTTCTTGCTGCACCACCTCAGCCCATTGTTGCATCTGCTCAAAATCACCGCCAAGATAAGCTACCTCTGCGGCTCCTTCATATAAAGCGATAGTTAAGGTATATTCAGTTTCCCAAGCATCTATATTTAAAAGTTTTATCCCATTTGTGAAGTATTTAAGAGCCGCTTCGTAAGCTGTAGAAGCTTTAGCTTTTCGTCCTGCGATTAAATTTAATCGTGCTAATTCAGTTTTTTCAGATTGCTCTATTAGGTTAAGAATACCCACATTCAACTGATTGACGATATCAAAAATATTAGCTTCTATTTCCTCTTTAGGTATATTTTGGAGAAGCAATTGCCCAATTTTCAGGTGAGTAGATTTTTTCAGTTCTTCTGGAATCAATGAATATGCTGCTTGCTGTACTCTATCATGTAAGAACTTATAACCTACCCGTGAAGTGTCGAGATTTAAATTAACTGCTTCTTCTTGATTAAAAACTAAAGGAATACGGTAAGCTTCACTTAAAGGTAGAATTAATCCCGCTTGCAAAGCAGAGTGTAAATCATTAGCTGTCAAAGAAGGTGATTTTTCATTGACTATTGATAAAACATCCAGACTAAATCTGTCACCCACACAAGCTGCTAATTTTAAAACATCTTGGGTAAATTTTGGTAGTTTTTCAACTCTACTGGCAACTAACTCAACTACATTTTTATCCGTAATTCCAATTGATTGAATATCCTCTATACTCCATTCCCATCTGGCATTGGTAAAATCAAACTTTAATAAGTTTTCTTGATAAAGTGCCTGAATTAGTTGTGTTATAAAAAATGGGTTTCCACCTGTCTTATTACAAATCAATTCTGCTAATTGAATAATTTTATTGTTAAATATTTTAATTTCATCATCCTGTTTAGCTTCTCCTTCTTGGAGAGTTTCGGCAACTAGCTTAGTTACGTTTTCTAACTTTAAAGGTTGTAATATAATATTATTAACTACCGTGCCACTATCTTTAATTTCTTCTATCTTTTGAATTAAAGGATGTGCCGAATTAACTTCATTATCTCTATATGCTCCGATAAATAGAAAATATTTGCTATCGGTATCAGTTATGAGCAGTTGGATTAAATTTAATGTGGCTGAATCTGCCCATTGTAAATCATCTAAAAATATTACTAAGGGGTGTTCTTTTTGGGTAAAAACTTGGATAAATTCTTTAAAAACATGATTGAAGCGATTTTGTGATTCTGTTGCCCCAATTTGGGCAACTTCTGGCTGTGTACCAATGATTAATTCTACTTCTGGAATTACCTCAGTGATAACTTTTCCATTTGTTCCTAAAGCTGATAGTATTTTATTTCGCCATATTTCTATTTGCTCATTATTTTCTGTCAGCAAATACCGCATCAAATAAGCAAAAGCCTGAATTAAAGAAGCATAAGGTATATTTCGCTTTAATTGGTCAAATTTACCAGAAATAAAGTACCCTTGTCTGCGAGTAATGGGTTTATTAACTTCATTTACTAGAACTGATTTGCCAATACCAGAATAACCAGAAACTAGCATCATTTCACTAGTTCCAGATGTAACGCGCTCAAATGCAGCTAACAGTTCATTAACTTTTTCTTCACGACCATATAATTTTTGAGGGATTAATAACTGACTCAATATATCTAAACGCCCTGGAACAAAATCAGTAATTATTCCCTTAGTTTCTAACTGGTTAAGACATGATTCTAAATCTGCTAATAATCCTGTTGCACTTTGATATCTATCTTCTGCATTTTTTGCCATCAGCTTCATCACAATTTCAGAGACGGCGGTAGGAATTTGTGAATTTAATGATTGCGGGTTTATCGCTTGAACTGCAATGTGACTATAAACTACTTCTAGGGGATCTTGGCTAACAAACGGTGTTTTATCAGTTAACATTTCATATAAAGTCACACCAAGGGAATAAAAGTCAGTACGATAATCAAGAATGCGATTCATTCTCCCAGTTTGTTCAGGAGACATATAGGCAAGTGTGCCTTCAACGCAGTTAGGGTTATTAAATTGGGGATTTTCCTTATTGAGACGGGAGGCTATACCAAAGTCAGTGAGCTTAACAATACCTGTCTGGGAGTTAATTATGATGTTATTAGGTTTAATATCTTTATGAATAATCTGATTTTTATGTAAATAATCTAAAGCTTTAGTCAGTTGAATAGCAATGTTTAAATGGTTAATTAAGTCAAGTTTTTTTGTTTGTAAAAAGTGCGCTAAAGACTGACCTCCAAAGTCTTCTAACAAAAGTCCTACACGATTTTGAAAGGTTTCTAGACTAATAGCTTTAACTATATTGGGATGGTCTAAACCTTGCTGGATTTGATACTCATTTTTAAGGCGAGTAAAGGCTTCGAGAGTCGGATATTCATTTTTAAGCAGCTTGAGGATAACTCGCTGTTGCGTCTTTGGCGTTTGTGCTTGATAAATAATTGTTTGGATTCCTTCGTGGAGAGTCGAGTTGATTTGGTATCCAGTACGATTTGGCATTGATTTTCGACTATAAAGTTACAAAACTAGCATCAACCCCGTTTGGGGTTCTAGTTTAATATTCCCAATACGTAGAAAATTATTAACATTGCGCTTCTGTATCCAAGGGTTATAAATTAAAAAGCGATTATTTCCTTGTGACGAAAACTACTGGCTACAACCCGACTGTAACTTTTACGCCAACCGCAGATAAGGACACTTTTGCAAAAATCCAGAGGCCTTATTGTGGGCATCTAAGTTATGAGTATGCGTTGGCGTAGGTCGAATAATGCCACCAAATAGGTCATCCAACCCGTAGGGTGTGAAAAATTGCCATTGACCTTGGGTATCTAGTCGAACTCCTACAGCTGTAGCGGTGTGCAGCCAATCTGTAATGCCATCCTCTGTACTAGTGTAGGGTCTGCTACCAAGACGCCAACGAGCAAAACTGGCTTGATTTTTGACATCAAACTCGTCATGAGGAAATTGTTCTGTGAGAGTCGCTTTTGCTGCTAGTTCTTGAGAACGGTTCCCCTCTATATCAAAGAATGCAATATCAAAATCTTTAATTCCTAACCCACAGTCATTGCCAAAAATTGAAGACCAAACGGTGTTTCGGACTGCACCACCTGCTAACCACCAGTTCGGTAGATTTAGTTGAGCGATCGCAGGTAATACTGTATTAATACGTGTATCAGCTAAAATTATCTGTAGACGAGTGTTACTATTCATATCAAATTCCTGGGATTGTCAAGTAGAAGGTGAAAATATTATCATTCACATTTCATTAAACTTACGGTGTTGATAGCCCTGTTGTGATACTTGGTTTGTCAATGTTTATCAGGAAAACTTCTGTAGTCATAGTATAAATAAAACAGGTTACACAGAAGGTTAAATTGTGAATTTAGAATTTAGAATTTTTATTTATGGAAGATTTATTTGCGCGACTAGAACGCACACTCAATCCTGAACTGCCTTCTATAACAGAGTCACAACAACAACTTCTACAAGAACTCAGTATTAATGAAAATCAACCCGGTACAATTCTCCATGATTTTCAAACTCTGATAGATTTTTTACAACCAAATGGAGTAGAAGTTAGTAGTGTTAATAACCTTCTACCGCTAAAAGTACTATCAGAAGTTAATTCTCGGTTAAGTCACCCAATTGAAATTAAACTCAAACGCCCCGTACAGAAATCATACCCATACATTAATGGACTATATCTGTTATTACGCAGTTCTGGAATAGCCCAAATTAGATCCCAAGGGAAAAAGCAGTTTTTAGTTTTAGACGCAGCAACTTTACAATCCTGGTCAAGCCTCAATCCAACAGAACGCTATTTCAACTTATTAGAAGCTTGGTTGATTTGGGGAAATAATGAAGTTTTGGGTGAACATCAAGATTCATTAGGGAATTTATTTAGATGTATTCAACTTTGGCCTCGTGTCCCAGAGAAAGGTTTAAAGTTTTCTAAATATGAAGATCAAAACAATATTAGTTATTACCCAGGTCTGCATAATGTTGCCCTATTAGAGTTATTTGGATTGTTATCTATCAAACATGGCAAACCACAAGAAGGCAAGGGATGGCGCATAACTAGTTTACAACGCTTGCCCTTTGGTGATGCTCTGTTACAACTACTCTTTCCACTGGGAATACGAGGAGAATTACAGGATGATGTAAATGTGAATTTTGGAAAGTTACAGTCACATTTACAACCATTTTTTCCAGAATGGGAGCATAATTTACTTGTTCCAAAGCAAGGCTTCACCGATGGGATTTATATTTTCAAAGTAGCCCTTTTTAAGGCTTGGCGACGCATTGCCATCCCAGCAAAAAAACCATTAAGCTGGCTAGCAGAGATAATTCTTGATGCTTTTGACTTTGACTACGATCACCTGTACGAGTTTAGTTATAAAGACCGTTTTGGCCGCATAATAAAAATTGGTCATGCCTATATGGAAACACCCCCATTTGCAGACCAAGTGCAGATTGGTGATGTATCTCTCGAACCAGGTGGTAAAATGACCTATCTTTATGATTTTGGTGACAACTGGAAATTTGATGTGCAGTTAGAAGCAATTAATCCACCTGATAACAAAATCAAAAAACCAAAGATTTTAGAAGTTCACGGAAATGCACCTCAACAGTATTGGAGTGAGGATGATGAGTTGGATGAAGACGAAGAATTAGGATAATTTCGCTGGTTTCTAGTCGTGGGAAGAGTACAAGTGAACCTTGAATATCCCTCTCCTAAGAAACAAGGCAGAAGGCAGGAGGCAGGAGGCAGAAGGGAAGAGGATTTGATTTGTTTTTTGGAGAGAGCTAAGTAGGTCGTTACAATAAAGTCTGACTTTTCCCGTTAAGTCTTAAAAAGCTTGCTCACAAAGCATTATGGAAAAAACAACGTACAAGAAAATTACTTTAGATAAATCAGCAAATTCAATCCTGGAATTGTACGCGAAAGTGTCCACAAAACTAGGGTGATGTAAATTAAACCCAAACTCCATTGATACCAAGCAAGTGCAGAGATGATCCCTGGTAAGTGTTCATCTCGCAGACGAATGTCGTTAAATCCTAATTTAACTAAGTTGTTGAGACTAAAATCATAGTAGTTGAGCCAGTTCCAACGGCGATCGCACAACAAGGGCATATATCGTTCACGAAACGTCTGATTCCTTGGTATCACTGGCAAACGCCCAATCAATAATCGTAATTGGCGAAATGTGCCGTCTTCTGTGAAGTAAGAAATATCCATTAAGTCATGATAACGACCTTGTTGGTAAAGTCGAATCAATAAAGCCATTGGGACGGGGACAATAATTATTACCAGACACCCCAATGTCAGCCAAGGTTGTTGAGCATTGCGAAAGATCGCTAGTAAGCTGAAGAATTCTAAAACGCTAAAACTGACTAATATCGAAATGGTTTCGTAAGATGTGGGAATAATTGGTACGGGATGCAGCCGACGATAGCGATCCACTAGCCAAAATAGTAAGCCGAAATAAGCGATCGCTAATCCTCCCACGCCAAACACTAACCAGAAATTTGTACCATAGCCACTCAACAACAGCAATACACTCAACGCCAACCAACTCCAAGCTTGTAGTAGCCAGCCAAGTATAGAAAGGGTTTCGCCAACAATTAAGCGATCGCTTAGTTGGGTATATTTTTCTAAATCGATGTCTGCTATGGTGAGTAACTCACTACTGTTGCGAAAGGATTTTAGCAGACGACGCTGGGCGATCGCTTGGGCTTGAGTTGCAGAAAAACCCAGGTTAATCAAACTTGCAACAGAAGCACTATTAATATTTGTAGCCGTCAGACGACGGCCGAACTCTCTTAATCGCAGTCGTTGTTTTGTATATTCCAGTTCATTAGCATCGGCAACTTGCTGTTGCTGACGGAAATTTTGCCCCAAATTCCGCAAGATATTTTGATTACCTTGCAATGTTGGGATACAGAACATCTTACCAATCTGACCGGGATTACCTAAAATCTTCGCTTGATTGGAGTTAAAAGTTAAACCAGCTACGCTTAAACAAGCTTCTGTCGCAAACATCGCATCACTAAAATCTGCTTGGTTAAGAATATTCGCACCTTGCAGATTTACCAATTGGTTAAACTCCGCTTCTCGGAAGCTTACAGCTTGCTCAAAAGTCGCTTCTGTTAAAAGGAGGAACTGATTAAAATCTGCTTTAGTAAACTGGGCTTGATTGGCAAAATACACATCAGAAAAATCAGCATTCCCTTGCCATTGCACACTACTGAATTTAGCCAACAGTTTAAAAGTTGCTTGGTTAAAGTTAGCAGTTTTTTCAAAGATACTGCCTTGAAAATCAGCGAGTTCCTGAAATTTAATTTTTTTAAAATTAGCTTTTTCAAAAAAAATACTGCTCTGAAAATTGCTTGGTTGCCGGAAGTTAGCACTGGTGAAACTAACGGGACGAGCGAATCTGCTTTCAGTCCAGTTGGTGGGTTGGAGAAAAGTTGCACTTTGGGCATCCACAGACTGAAGAAAAAATGTATTGGAGAACTTTACTTCGCCGTTGAAGCGAGTTTGCACCAGTGTTAAGACACCACGAAAGACGGCGATTTCGCTGGCTGGGGTTGATTCTGTTCCCAAAAGCGATCGACAATCTTTAGAGTTGGGTAAAGCGATTGCCAGTGACTCTAGACAAACAAAGCGCAAACGTTCTAGTTTTTCTTGTTCGGTAGTGGTGAAAATGGGAGCAATGGCTTGAGCATATAAGGGTGTTCTTAAACCCAAATCACTGCCTACAAAATCACCCAGAATTAAAGCATAGCTGAGGTCTAAACCTAAAGGTTTTGTACCGAGTTCTTTTCGCAGTAATTGGTAAAAAGCATCACGAAAGCTGGCGTTTTCTGGACGTAAATCAATCACCATCTTCTGCAAATCGACAGTTAAATTGCCTTCGCGGAGTGTGGGTGTACGCAGTCTTTCTTGTAATAATTCCAGAGTTAAGGGTGTGCGTTCTGGTTGTGTTTGTGCTGCCCAAGCAGGTAGAGGGAGGAAGAGAAGAAGTAAAACGCAAAGGTACGCAAAGGGAAGCGCAGAGGTACGCAGAGAGAGCTTTCTGGGTATCTTTGCGTTTAACGTTTGGGTGTATTTGTGTTTAAAAGATAAATTATGCAAATTGTTCGATCATTCGTCGCTAATTAGCAGAACAATTTTACCCGCTATAGAACCGCTTTCAAGTAATTGGTGAGCTTTAGCTGCTTCTTTTAAGGGGAATTTGTGACTCACATGGATTTTTAATTTGCCTTCATCGATCCAGGTGGCAGATTGTTCGAGAATTTCTGCATGATGGTGGAGACTTTCGTCCAATCCTAGCAAGGCTGGTGTCAACATTAATTCTAAACCAATGCGGAGATTGCGGAGTCTTGCAGTTTTCCAAACAGTATTAGCATCTGGTTCGAGAATGGTCACAATATCGCCATAGACTCGCACTGCGGGGAAGGTTTTGTGAAAGGTTTCGCCGCCTACGGTATCAAAAGCTAAGTCTACGCCTTCGCCACCAGTCCAATCTAATACCGCTTGCACAAAGTCGGTTTGTTTGTAAAAAATTACCTGATCAGCGCCGAGTTTTTTGACAAAATTAGCTTTTTCTTCAGAACCGACTGTGGTGGAAACAGTAGCACCTTTGAGTTTTGCCAATTGAATTGCTACATGACCAACACCACCAGCCCCCGCATGAATTAAAACCCGTTCCCCAGGTTCCAATTTTCCCCGTTCATATAGAGCTTCCCAGGCGGTGATTAATACTAAAGGCGCTGCTGCTGCTTCGGCAAAGGAAATAGATGCGGGTTTACGTGCTACAAACCGCTCATCCACAACGGTATATTCAGCATAATTGCCTTGATGTGCGCCCAAACCGCCATAGCAAAAGTATACCTCATCACCTACGCGAAAACGCTGTACGCCAGCACCCACTGCTTCGACAATCCCTGCACCATCGCATCCTAAAATTGTTGGTAAGCGATCGGGGTAGAATGTGCCTCGACTACGAAGTTTAGTGTCAATAGGGTTAATGCCCGCTGCCACTAAACGCACTAAAAGTTCAGTAATAGCTACAGGAATAGCGGGGTTTGGCACTTCCTGTAGTTGCAGAACTTCTGGACTGCCAGCTGCTGTTATCAAGACTGCTTTCACAACTCTTTCCTTTTGGCTTTAGATGCACGCTCTTATGCAACTTTAGCGCAAGAGGGTAGATACAGAGCTATGTTTGAGAGAAAACTGTGATATTTGACTAGGACTTTGGCAAATCTTTGCAAATGAAAGTCCACGAGATTTACCAAACTCAGTGCTGAGTGCTGAGTAAATATAAGAAGTATTCAGCACTCTTCATTACACAATCTAGAGGAAAGTAACATTTGTTTATTTTTCACTCATAATTGAGGTATTTTGTAAAGTCGCCAAACTCCTACTTCACGATGGTGACAGCCTGATGAAATGATCGGGTAAATTAAGATAAGTAAAGAAAACGCTTTGAACTAAATGGCAGCTCTAAGCTTACAAGAAATTTCTACTCAGTTAGAAAGTCCGAATTTACGCGATCGCATGGTAGCCCTTGCTAATCTGCGTCATGTTCCCCCTGAAGATGCAGTCCCTTTGATTAAAAAGGTACTAGACGACGAATCTTTGCAACTGCGATCGATGGCAATTTTTGCTCTCGGAATCAAGCCGACACCAGAATGTTATTCAATTTTGGTAAAAATTCTCGAAAATGATCCAGATTATGGTATGCGTGCTGATGCTGCTGGTGCTTTAGGATATTTGGGTGATGCCAGAGCCTTTGAGGTGCTGTCGCGGGCATTTTATGAAGATACTGATTGGCTAGTACGCTTTAGTGCAGCTGTTTCTCTAGGTAACATTAAAGACCCCCGTGCCCGTCAAATTCTTCTTCAAGCATTAGATAGCAAAGAAGTAGTGTTGCAACAAGCTGCAATCTCTGCACTGGGAGAAATTCAAGACATCGAGTCTGTCGATAAAATCCTGCGCTTTGCTCAATCAGATGATTGGTTAGTCAGGCAGCGTTTGGCAGAAGCCTTGGGAAATCTTCCCACTCCCAAGAGTGTCTCAGCTTTAAAATATCTGGAAAAAGACAATCATTTCAATGTTGCTGAGGCAGCTAGGATTGGTCTTAATAAGCTTGAGGAAATAAGCGACCAAGCTTAATATTAAAGCCTCTTGCTACCTTTTAATAAATAATTAAGTGGGAATCTTAGCATTTTGATGCAGGGTAATTTGATTCATGAATATTGAAGAGTTTTTTGAGTTAAGTACTGGTAAATGGTTTTCTCATCGTACTAGTCAACATTTGGCTTTTAATCAATCGGAAAATAGCAAGTCAGACATTATCATTGAGACGCTGCCAGTAGATCATCCAGAGGTGATCAAACTGTGTCAAAATTACAACATTAATCCTAGTTCTGCTTCCTGTGCTACCAAAATTACCTGGAACGGCACAATGGAAAAGGATCAAGCAAAACACACTGGTTCAACTGTGTTAGTTTCTGTACCTGATGCAGATAATCCAGCCCAAGGTAAGTTACTGCGAGAAATAGTTGATGCTAATAAAACTCTAGTTGCCGGACGCTATAAAACTGACAGTGATGGTGCTTTAATCTTAACTACAGAAGATGAAACTATCAGTTCTGAAGAACGCCTGTGGTTTGCCAGCCCCAATTTGCGAATGCGGGTAAATGTACTCAAGAGTTTGGGTGGGTTTAGTATCACTTCCTTCACTTCTGAGATTCGCATGGGTGGCTTTCCACCAGCCACGAAAGCTTCAGAGACGGCTAACTCAGTATCTAGTTAGTTTGATCTGAAACAGTATTCCCCCCGTTGCTGGGGCTACGGTGTACACACAAGTCCTAAAAACCTAACTTGATAAGCATTTCCTCGTTCTTGGGCTGCCGCCTGGGAATGCATTCATTGAGTCTCTGACTAGGCTGTTGACTTTGATGAAATTTGGACGTTTTTGACTCATGCTATTTTTGTGTCAGGGCAAAATCTCTCTTGTGTCATTGCGAGCTTTGCGAGGCAATCCCAGAGACTTTGCGATTGCTTCGCAAAGCTCGCAATCACTAAACATAATTTGCATGATTTCTTAACTCCTAAAAAGCCACAGAGTCAACACCCTAGCTCTGGCCCTAGTTTAAAGCCTGGGGCTGTTCACCTTAACTAGATTTATTCTTGCCGATTTAACTAATCAAATTTTTGAGTCAAATCTTTTTGTATATAAACTTACTCTTAAAAAGAAGCAATCTACGCAGAAGGTCGCTTAGAGGAGTGGTTGATGCTAAGACACCACACACCTAATTTTCATCTAGAAAGTAGATTTGCTTATATACATCAACTTCTTGATAATATAAGCTAATTAATCATCGTGGATTTGTAACTATTCCAAGTCTATGAACTTATAGACGACAGATCCTTGCTAAAGTGATGGTTATGAAAGTTCAGAACCACAACCCACCTTTTATAGGAATATATGGATAATTATGGAATTATATAGGGCGAACGATGGGACTCGAACCCACGAATGGTGGTACCACAAACCACTGCCTTAACCTCTTGGCTACGCTCGCCATTCAACAATTTGAATTATAGCAATAATTTGGCTAGCGATCAAGAGTTTTTATTCAAGGAACGGACTCAGTTGATTTAGAGTCTCTGGAATCTAACGATTTACAACGAATTTAACTTGGCAAACATGAAACCATTGACCATCATTGCATATACTGGAGCAGCAGCAGGACTCGCCGCCTTGGGTGTGACAATGGCGAAGACCAATCCCAGTCAGGTTGAATATGAAAAATATGCAGTACAAAGGTTGTCAGAATATTTAAAAACCGATGTATGCAAAAATACTACGAATATTATAGAAAATTTAATCCGTTTTAATTGTGATAAGTTGGTTGACTCGGCTAACCCACAAATCCAAGAAATTATTGCCAGGACTACAGAAAGACAAAATTACATGATTTTTAGCGTTTACCGTACAGATTTAAAAATAAGTTCTTGGATACCTTCTTATAAATTTGAAACGGTGGGAGCTTTTGATCAATTTTATACTTACACTGCTGAAAAACAATAAGGCAAGCAGAAGGGGAAGAATTTGAAGAACAAGTCAGAATCCAAAATTCAGTATTCTTCTTCAATAATTATCAGGGTATCTATTACCCCCCAACTTAATATTAAGTAAAAATAGTAACTGAAAGTTCAATTTTTGCCGATGTCATCTGCCTATCTCTTAGTATCTCACGGAAGCCGCGATCGCCGCCCAGAAATTGCTATGCAGCAACTAGCAGGGCTAGTCTGTAATCAATTGCCAGAAAATCTCAACCCATTAAACAGCGAACATCTGGTTGGTATAGCTGCTTTAGAAATGAGTCCTCACCCTTTACACGAGCAGATTCAACAATTTGCTAAGAGTGCTTTTGGCGATGATCGCAAACTATCTCAAAACGAAAAGCGTCTAAAAATTGTACCGCTATTTCTACTGCCGGGAGTGCATGTGATGACAGATATTCCCGCCGAAGTCGCACTAGCACAACAGGCTATTGGTGAAGATATCATCATTGAATTGCAACCATATTTAGGCTCTCATCCCAATTTAGAGAAATTGCTGGCCAAGCAAATAGCTGTGACAAAAGCAGAAGCATGGATTCTCTTAGCTCATGGTAGCCGTCGTCCAGGTTCTCAAGAAACTGTGGAAGCAATGGCGGCGAGTTTGGGAGTAGTGGCTGCTTATTGGGCTGGGCCTCCTAGTTTAGAATCACGGGTGAAAGAGTTGGTAACTGCTGGTTATCGGGAAATTGCAATTTTGCCATACTTTTTATTCGCCGGTGGAATAACCGATGCGATCGCTGCCTCAATAGAGGAGTTAAAATTACAATTTTCTGCGGTGAATTTCCAATTGGCGCAACCACTGGGAGCAAGTGCAGAATTAGCCGAGCTAATTTGGGATTTAACAGATAAATGAACCGCACAGAGAAACAGGAGAACAAGTATTTGGGAAAGGTTTATTTAGTAGGTGCGGGGCCAGGTGATCCAGGACTAATTACCTTGAAGGCCAAAGGTTTGTTGGAATGTGCAGATGTAGTTATCTATGATGCCTTAGTGAGTCCGGCAATTCTGGCAATGATTAATCCCCAAGCCGAGCAAATTAATGCTGGTAAGCGGAGGGGGAAACATTCGCTCTTCCAGGAAGAAACAACTCAATTGCTGATTGATAAAGCGCAGGATCATGCAATTGTAGTACGGCTAAAAGGTGGCGATCCATTTATTTTTGGTCGCGGTGGCGAAGAGATGGAAGAATTAGTCAAAGCTGGAATATCAACGGAAGTAGTGCCCGGTATCACATCGGGAATTGCAGCAGCGGCTTATGCAGGTATACCTTTGACGCATCGGCTGTATAGTTCGTCAGTGATATTTGTAACTGGACACGAAGCAGCGGGTAAGTATAGACCGATAGTGAATTGGAGTGCGATCGCTCACGGTTCTGAAACCATTGTAATTTATATGGGAATTCACAATCTGCCTTATATTGTCGAACAATTAAGTTTGGCTGGATTGAATTTAGAAACGCCCATTGCTTTGGTGCGTTGGGGTACGCGCCCCGAACAAGAAGAATTGATTGGTACTTTGGAGACAATTGTAGAGCAGGTAGAGCAAACTGGATTTGGTGCGCCAGCGATCGCAGTTATTGGACAAGTAGTGAATATGCACAGTATTTTGTCTGATTGTCGTCCAGTTTGATGGTTGGCGCAAAGCTTGTCGTTTCGTATTCTCCGATAACCCTAGTACCGCAAGGCGGAAGTCAAAAGTCAAAATGAAGACAGCGTAAGGGTTTTGTTGATTGGGAATGGGTGGTTTATTTCGCCGTGCTGTACTAGTGGTTTATCGCATTAAATATGATGAGTTTGTAGTAAGCACTTCAGTGCCAATACAGTTCAGATAAGCTCAAAACCCTCATGTAGAGACGCGATTTATCGCGTCTTCAAAGACTATTTATGTTGATAAATTTTGCTACCCTAAATTGTTGATGATCGGTAAATTTATCAGTATCAACCAAAGAGAGACGCTTAATAGTAGAGGTTTCATCTGACCCCAACCATAAATACTTCTGATGCGTTAGCGGCAAAGCTGATAAGTCTTCTCTATGCTCTTTAAAATTATCTACAAAAGTCAAGAAAACTTGATTGATCAAAGGTGAGTTTGGCATTTTAAATCATCTTTTTCGTTAGAAAAATGTTAATTATGCTATTAGTAGTGATACAATGTAAAATCTAACCAGTAAAAATTTTATCTATAACTCATAACTTATATCAAATTACCATTTGATAGATATTGCATAGTTATAAAAGAGTATACAATATCTATCAATAGGCATAAAAAAAGGTTGCAATTTTCATTGCATAAAAAATAGCAAAAGGTAGATGCAGATTTTTAACTAATGTTATGATGCAAAAACCTCATGAGGTAGAGATTAAGATAAATGATGAAACTAGCCACACAAACCACAGTAAAAACTCTAGGGGACTACGCCTACCAAGCGATTCAAAAACACTTTAAGAAAACCTTCAAGTGGGAAAAATCAGTAAAGAAAGATGAAGATCCAGAAGCACTGCACCAAATGCGAGTGGGAATGCGCCGCCTACGTACAGCGGTAACTCGGTTTGGACTAGCGGTGGATGTGTCGAAACCAATCAGCGACAAAAATATTGGTAAAATAGCCCGTCGTCTTGGTAGTTTGCGGGACTTAGATGTACTCAAAGAAAGTTTGGAAAACAATTACAAACCAAACTTACCCCGCAAAGAGCAAGAATCTCTAGAAACCGCTTTCACAGCTTTAGCGAAACAACGTGAAAATGTGCTATCAAGCGTGCAGAAAACCCTCAAGGATGAGTCTTACAAGTCACTAAAAGATTCATTAGATAAGTGGTTAGAGAAACCCGATTATCAACCTTTGGCGTCTATTCGCATTCAGCAGGTGCTACCAGACTTACTTTTACCAGAAGTGAGCAACTTTTTATTACATCCAGGTTGGCTAGTTGGCACCGAAGTTGTGGACTCAGAGTTGAAAATCCAGAAAAACTGGGAACCAGAAAAGATAGAAAAGCAATTAACAAAAGAAGGCGAAAGTCTTCATAGTTTGCGAAAAGAAGCTAAACGTGTGCGCTACCAGATGGAGTTATTTACTGAGTTATATGGCGAGTCTTACGCAGCTTATATTACAGAAGTAAAAAGCATCCAAGAAATTTTGGGTACGATGCAAGATAGTGCAGTTTTAACTGAGTGGCTTGCAGATGTCTTTAAGTCAGAAATTCAGACTCAGTTGCCCACCCTTGCTAATTTGTTAACTGAAAATCGTTACCAGTCATGGCAGCAGTGGCAACCTTTGCAAGAACGGTATCTGAAAGCTGAAACCAGACATAGTTTTCATTTAACAATATTGCACCCACTTTCAGGAGTAATAAATTAACATCAAATTGTTCGTGATCGCCTTGGCTGAAAAAGCCCAAGGTGTTTCCAGCAATCTTACCTCCAAACAGAGCCATTTTGACCTACTCAGTGCTGAGTGCTGAGTAGCTGGGCTTAGAGTAAATCTAAGAATCACTCAGTACTGATGTACTTGGGTTTTAGCCCCGCCCACAAGGGGCGGGGCGGTCTTTCAACTCTCAGCCGAGGCAAGGGCTAAACGCCCTGCTACCGCTAACGGAACTCAGTACTCTTTATCTAAAGAATATGTAAAGATATTTGTTGAAATATAGACATCTAAGTAAATATCCTGTATTTGGTTATTATCCAGTTATTTAAATGTTCCCTATTTTCAAGCTAGATACTCAGGGGTAAGTAAGTGGGCAAGAATAAATCAAACTATACTACGCAATATAAAATTCAATTAAATTGGCTCGTAGTAAGGGCTTCAGCCCTATTTTAAGAGCGAAAGCTCTTACTACAAACCTTTAATTATTTACGCCCACTACTTAATAACCCACAACTAGGACATGAAAATTCCTTCTCATACAGGGGATTTCAAGTTAGTTAGGTACACAAGCTAAGTCTTAAAGCCAGGTAAGAAGCCTGTTTTACTTCTGTTAGCCCAGTGGGGCGTAGCCCATTCTGACCGGAGCTTTCGGAGTCTCAGGCTCCACTCCTGAATTCTGACTTCTGCTGTATATCTCCTGTCATATCATGTCTGGGTAATTTAGTTGTCATTGCGTTCGCTCTTAGCGTTCCCGCAGGGTACGAAGTGAAGCAATCGCAGAGACATTGGGATTGCTTCGCTCCACTCCGTTCCACTCGCAATGACGTTTTATAAGTGTTTAACCGGACTTGATATCAGAGAATACAGAGAGAAATTGTTGAGCCTCAAGGGTTACATGAAAGTGTGCCGAAAGCATCAACTTTCGGTGAATTATTTATGACCTTGAAAACTTAGTTTACTGAAAAAATCTATATAGGTAGGAAAAAGTTATGGCAAATATCATTGGAACTAACGGAAATGATAGCCTACTGGGCAGTAACAGTGCGGATACGATTAACGGTTTAACCGGGAACGACACCCTGACTGGTGGCGGTGGTAAGGATATATTTGTTTACAACTTGGGTGACGGCACTAATACCATAACTGATTTCAGTGGCATAGGTAAAGGTACAAACCCTACAGCAGCAGTCATTGCCGAAGTAGATACCCTGATATTCCAAGGCTATGGCTTAAATGCCCAAAATCTGCTGTTAACACAAAAGGGCAACAATCTAGAAATCACTTTTGAAGGGGTGTCTGACACCAAAGTCATTCTTGAAAACCTTGCCTTAGAAAACCTAGATAACCTCCGCAAATCTACTGGAGCCACTGTAGATTTGGGCAATATTCTGTTTGATGGGCAAACCAGTATTGAAGATAGCTTTGATGTCTTCAACGCCAACTCCACCGAAAGCATTATCTTCAATAAGAACACAGTCACCTTCCTTAACGACTTGGATAATAATGTTAACGGCTTTGACAACTCAGATGATGTGATCAATGGTCAGGGGGGTAATGACCAAATCCAAGGTCAGAGTGGCAATGATTTGCTGCGTGGTGGTGTAGGTAATGATACTCTCATTGGTGGTATCGGTAATGATAGTCTCATTGGTGGTGCAGGTAATGATCGTCTTATTGCTGGTGCAGAGTATTACGATTATTTGAATGCTAACTATTTAGCAGGTGATAATCTGCTCTCTGGGGGCGATGGCAATGATTATCTCAACGCCTCTGGCTCCAGCTATCGTTACCGAGACGATTTCTATATATATGGTTATGCCTCTGGCAATAGCACTCTCGACGGTGGCGATGGAGACGATGAATTGCATGCTGAGATTTCAACAGGCAATAACTTACTCTCTGGGGGCGGCGGTGACGATCGCTTGTATGCTTACATTTCAACAGGCGACAATCTGCTCTCTGGGGGCGATGGCAAGGATTATCTCACCGTCTCTGGCTACTACGACTTCATTGAGACATATTATGAAACCTCTGGTAATAACACCCTCAACGGTGGAGCTGGTAACGATAGCTTGTTTGCCGACATTTCAACAGGTGATAATCTGCTTTCTGGGGGCGATGGCGATGATTATCTCTCTGCCTCTAGTGTGTCTGGCAATAACACCCTTAGCGGAGGGGATGGTAATGATACCTTTTATTTATACTCTTTATCTGCTGCTCCCTCTTCCTTGGTGACTCAAACCATAGACGGGGGAACAGGTGACGATTTGTTGACCGTCGAAGTCAGTGCTACCGGAGGAATCATTTCGACTTTCAATTCCACCACTAACGTTAGCTCGATTACGGCAGGTACAAATGTAGTTAACTACAAGAATATTGAAAGATTAAATATCACAGGTACATTCTATGATGACAATATTGTGGGGGGCAATGGCAACGATACGCTCAATCCAGGCAATGGTGGCAATGACACAATAGATGGAGGGGACGGTGATGATTTATTGACTGTCTCTCTCCGCAATGCTACTGGGGGAATCACTTCCACGGATTTCAATCCCACTACTAACATTGGCTCAATTACAGTAGGCACGAGACTGATTAGCTACAAAAATATCGAACAATTAGTTATCACAGGTACAGCCTACGATGATTATATTGTAGGGAACAATGGCAACGATACGCTCTACGGGGGTATTAGTGGCAATGATACCATTCTTGGGTTTGAAGGTAACGATTACTTAAGAGCTAGCTCTTCAGGCAATAACACCATCAACGGTGGCGCTGGTGACGATCGCTTGGATGCTGACCTTTCAACAGGTGATAATCTACTCTCTGGGGACGAGGGTAATGATGTTCTTTCTGCCTCTACCTTCTCCTCTGGCTACGAGTACGGCGACCGCGGTCCTGGAGCATCATATTATTATGAAACTTCTGGCAATAACACCCTTAACGGTGGCGCTGGCGACGATATCTTGAGTGTTGACTATTCAACAGGCGACAACCTGCTCAATGGGGGCGATGGCGATGATTATCTCACCGCCTCTGGTTACGACTTCGATCCAGTTTACACAGTCTTTCGTAGCGCCTCTGGTAATAACACCCTCAACGGTGGTGCTGGTGACGATACTTTGAATATTGACTATTCAACAGGCGATAACCTGCTCAATGGGGGCGATGGCAATGATTATCTCTTTGCCTCTGGTTACTACGAACAAGATAACGAAGTCTATCGTAGTGCATCAGGGAATAACACCCTAAACGGTGGTGCTGGTGACGATACTTTGAATATTGACTATTCAACAGGCGATAACCTGCTCAATGGGGGCGATGGTAATGATTATCTCTCCGCCTTTACCGCCTCTGGTAATAACACCCTCAACGGGGGTGATGGGAATGATACCCTTTCTGGTGGCAATGGAAATGATACCCTTTTTGGTGGAGATGGTACTGATACCTTTGCTTTTAATAATTTCAATGAAGGCGTAGATACTATTTATGACTTCAACGCAACTAATGAACTCATTCAGGTATCGGCTGCTGGTTTTGGTGGCGATTTATCAATAGGTTCACTTTCAGATAGTCAGTTTACACTTGGTGTATCTGCAACAGCGATCGCTCAACGATTTATCTATGACAACGTTACAGGCGCACTCTACTTTGATCAAGATGGTAGTGCGTCTGGGTTTGCTCAGATACAATTTGCACAACTATCTGCCGGAGTCTCACTAACCAAAAACAATTTTCTGGTTGTCTAATGGTGATTAGCACTTAGACATGATTCTAGTAAAGATTGCGAGGTGCTATCTTAAGCCAATACCCTTGGGTTAAGCAAAACAAAACCCAACAAAGCCCCGAAAATGTTGGGTTTTGTTCCTCAACCCTACAGCAGTTTTCATTTTGGCTATTTTTCAGGAATTTTCCGAAAAATTATTTGTGCTGGTTTTTGCTTGTATGAAAGGGCTTTCTGCTCTAAGAGTTATAATAATTCCCCTAACCTAGATATTGCTTTATCTAAATCAGTCATAGTAGAGGTTACAGCTAGTGGATACAGAAGCTCCTCTAATGTGTTGTCAGGACTGGTTTAGTTTTACATCAACTAAAACAGCAGCAAAAATCAAGGTTTATAAGCATCAAATATGAATGTTTTACTTTTATACCCCCGCTTTCCAAAAAGTTTTTGGTCTTTTGAAAAGACTCTGGCTTTATTAGACCGTAAAGCCATGCTACCGCCTTTAGGCTTGGTGACTGTAGCGGCGATTTTACCCCAGGAATGGAATTTCAAGCTAGTAGATCGTAATGTTCGCGTCTGTACAGAGGCAGAATGGGCTTGGGCAGATTTGGTTATTATGTCGGCGATGATTGTGCAAAAGGAGGATTTACTCTCTCAGATATCACAAGCAAAGCAGAGAGGTAAGTTAGTTGCTGTGGGTGGGCCTTTTCCGACAGCGCTACCAAATGAAATGACATCCGCCGGAGCAGACTACTTAATATTAGACGAAGGGGAAATCACCCTACCTTTATTTGTAGCAGCGATCGCACGGGGCGATCGCACAGGTGTTTTTCGCTCTGACGGTGAAAAACCAGATGTCACCAACACTCCAACTCCTCGCTTTGACCTTTTAGAGTTTGAAGCATACGCGGAAATGTCGGTGCAATTTTCCCGTGGATGTCCCTTTCAATGTGAATTCTGCGACATTATTGTACTGTACGGTCGCAAACCCCGCACTAAAAACCCAGAACAACTATTAGCAGAACTTGATTATCTCTACAAACTGGGTTGGCGACGCAGTATTTTTATGGTGGATGACAACTTCATCGGTAATAAACGGAATGTCAAATTATTTTTGAAGTCTCTTCTGCCCTGGATGGTAGAACATAACTATCCCTTTTCCTTTGCCACAGAGGCTTCAGTTGATTTAGCCCAAGATCAAGAACTAATGGACTTGATGGTAGCGTGTAATTTTGGAGCCGTTTTTCTGGGAATTGAAACCCCCGACGAAGAAAGTCTCACTTTCACTCAAAAATACCAGAATACCAGAGACTCGCTCAGTGAGGCGGTGAATAAGATTACTCGCTCAGGGTTGCGAGTCATGGCAGGCTTTATCATTGGGTTTGATGGCGAGAAAGTAGGAGCCGGCGCACGAATTGTCAAGTTTGTCGAGCAAACAGCAATTCCCACAGCCTTATTTAGTATGTTGCAAGCGCTTCCAGATACAGCCCTCTGGCATAGATTAGAAAAGGAAGGACGACTCCGCAATAAATCTGCCAACATCAACCAAACCACGTTGATGAATTTTGTACCAACTCGACCCTTAGAAGACATCGCTCGTGAATATGTGCAGGCTTTCTGTGATTTGTATGAACCAGAGCGGTTTTTGGAGCGCACATACAAACACTTCCGCCTTTTGGGCGAAGCAACCTATCCCAAAAAGGGGAAAGCTGCCAAGAAACCATTGAACTGGAAAGTACTCCGAGCGTTTCTGATCATTTGTTGGCGTCAAGGTGTACGTCGTCAGACACGCTGGCAATTTTGGCGCAACTTGTGGAGTATGTATCAGCATAACCCAGGTGGAGTAAGTAGCTACTTAGCTGTTTGTGCCCAAATTGAGCATTTTTTGGAGTATCGCCAAATTGTTCGGGATGAAATTGAGGCGCAAGTGGTTGAATTTCTAGAAGCAGAGGCTAGGGTAAAATCGGAAGCAGAAGTGGTGACGCTTTCTAGCTAATTGCAAGCAACGCGCTTGGGCTTATTTACAAGACTCAGTGCTGAGTGCTGAGTGCTGTACATGGATAGCGGGGCGTTTAGCCCGTGCTGAGTAAAGAAGATTGAGTACTCAGTACTTTCGCATTGGGTAAAAGCCCCGCCCCTTGTGGGCGGTCTTTTAACTCAGCACTCAGCACTCGGAACTCAGCACTCTTCATGCCGTGCGGGACTAGTCCCTAGTCCCCAAATGGATGCGATCGCTTTTTAACCACACTTAGAGACAATCATTTTCTCTAAGTGTGGTTGAATGACCAAAAAATATATACTTGATCTTCACCGATTCATCTGCCTAAGAGAAAGATAAAATTTTATCTATAAAGTGCTTTAATGAACATATTAATTTATTTAAAATAGTAATAGTAAACTCAAATTATAAATTGAGTTTGTATATCATATAGTTTTACTTAAGTAAGTGGGCAAGAATAAATCAAACTACATTAAGTAATGTAAAATTCGATTGAATTAGCTCGTAGTAAGGGCTTTAGCCCTTAAGAGAGGACTAAAGTCCCCACTACAAACCTTTAATTATTTACGCCCACTTACTTACTTGTCTACTACTCATGTAAAAAAAGCTAAGGCAGTATCAATTTCCGTAAAATACTACTGCGCTATATCGAAAGTTTTAACAGTTATTTGCATATTAGCTTGATGAAAAACGATACACCACAAGAATTGAACCCAGACCAAGAGATTGGGCGCTTGATTGATGAGGTAATGTCTTCATCTATAACTGATGAACAGTACCGCAAAAAGATGCAGCGACGCAAAGAAGTGCAAGATAAGCGCATAGCAGAAGCTGTACCAGAAAAAGGGTTAATTATTGTAAATACTGGTAACGGTAAGGGTAAAACTACTGCGGCTTTGGGGATGGTGTTGCGATCGCTTGGTCACGGGTATAAAGTAGCGATCATCCAATTCATCAAAGGTAGCTGGGAACCTTCCGAAAAAAGGGTTTTCAGCTATTGGGAAGACCAGATAGAATTTCACGCAATGGGCGAAGGCTTTACCTGGGAAACTCAAGACCGCGATCGCGATCTTGACAAAGCTAGTGCCGCATGGGAGAAATCATTAGAATACATCCGTAACCCAGACTTTCATCTAGTATTGTTAGATGAAATTAATATCGCCCTCAAAATGGCTTACTTGCCAGTAGAAGACGTTTTAGCGGGTTTGGCGCAAAAACCAGCTAACAAACACGTTATTCTCACAGGTAGAGGCGCACCAGCTGCTTTAATTGAGCGTGCTGACTTAGTAACCGAAATGACCCTAGTTAAGCACCCTTTCCGCGATCAAGGTGTGAAAGCGCAACCGGGAATTGAGTATTAAACCAAAATTAAGAATTCTGAATTCTTAAAAAACCAGGTTTCCTACTCAGCAGAGATCAGAAACTTGGTTTTTAATTCTCAGATGTCAAGCTAGTTTTGAGGGTTTGTAGTCAGCACTTTGCTTTACATCCCATTTGTTTACTTTTTATTCCAGAGACTTAAAAATGCTTGAGAGATGGCTGGGGTAATCTGACTTTGTAAGTGATTTAGTGCATCACGATGGTTTTGATTGTTGTCATCATAATAAGTGAATAGATTCGTCAGCTTGACAATCTCAGGATTTTGATCATTTGTCCCCCTCCATTTGTTAGTAACTTTGTGTAAAACGTCCTTGGGTAGATTTTGTTGTAAGTTATTTAACGCTTTGATGTAATCAGTATTTTGAGGATTCTTTTTGAATTCTAACCACAAATTTTTCAGGCTAAGTTGAGGCTGGGGCTGGGGTTGAGGCTTATTTGTGAGAGTAGGTTGCTGTAGAATTTGACGCTGTTCAAAAGTAGCAATGCCATTTTCAGTTAAACCCTGAGATTTCTGAAATTTTCTGACAGCTGTATAAGTAGCTGGCCCATAAAAAGGCCTGTCTGGAGGAATTTCGGCATTAGTTGCAAAACCGTGAAACTTCAATCTATTCTGAAGCCCTTTGACTGTCTCTTCCATTACAGTTCTAGTCTCGGCATCAGCGTTACCATTAACTACAAGTCTTGGTGAGTACTGTTTCTGCAACTTTTTAATCGCTTCTTCAGTAGGAGTATCTGTCAACAAGTTGTTATTGCGCTTCCAGGGAGCAAATTTCGTGAGATCCGGTTTAGGATCAATCTCAGGAGCTAAATATCCCAACCCAATCAATATATGACGGACGACTTCAGGGGTACGAACGGCCATACTTTTTGTTTCCTTTGTTACTAAACTACCATTTAATGTATCTTGTTTTACAAAAATTAAGTAAGTAGAAATAAATAAATCTAACATTTCTTATTTACAAAGCATTTGAAAAGTTAAGCAATGCGTGACAATAAGCTGCAACTCTTTGAGACATTCGGCCTCAGTGACTACATACCGAGAGAAAGAAAGATAGTTTTAAGTCTTGGTGGTCTTGAATGTTAACCTATCTCTAATTAAATTCCCCCCAGCAACCTACGGTGTACACACAAGTCGAAAAAAGATCAATTTCTCATTGTTCTCCCGTTTATCTCGTTCCTATGCTCTGCATAGGAATGCCTGATTAGGGGCTGCTGCCTCTAGTCAGATATTGAGTCAGAGACTAGGGTGTTGACTCTGTGGCTTTTTAGGAGTTAAGAAATCATGCAAATTATGTTTAGTCATTGCGAGCTTTGCGAAGCAATCGCAAAGTCTCTGGGATTGCCTCGCAAAGCTCGCAATGACACAAGAGAGATTTTGCCCT
>JBGTMK010000509.1:0-13806 GCA_041743605.1 Nostoc sp. | reverse complement strand
AACGCTACCCCGAAGCGGAGCGGCCGCCCCATCACCACCTAACACCTCAGCAGCACGTTGTTGTAGCAATTCCTCAGCAGCTTGTTTCTGACGTAGCAACTGAACCATCGTTGGGTGTTCTGGTCGCAAATCTTTTCTGAGGACGGCAATTTGCGACTCACTTTGATAAATTTGCGCTCGCAAGTTACCAATAATTGGATCGGCGCTCAAAGCAGAAGAAATATAAGCTTGTCCGACTGTTAAGCCTAACTTATTTTCTAAGCTGCGAACTTGACCATCAACCCCAGAAATAGTTAATTGTATTTGCCGTTGCAGATTTTGGCTAGCAGTAATGGCATTTAGCAAGCTACCATTCTCTGCTGCCAATATTGCTGTGCGCTCTATGCGATCGTACTGTTCCAACTTCTGTTCAGCAACTTGCAGTTCCCGTTTGACTTGTGGTGTGCGATCGTCAATCTTTTCAATAATTGCTTGTAACCGCCCAGTATTGATGTCACTACTCAACTTGATCATTGCTTGCATCAATTCTGTTAAGACCTGTATGGCTCGTTTGGCGTCACTATCTACATATTTCAGTTCAAAGATATTAGATTCTAATTCCCCACTCTTGGCATTTTTTCTAGGTGGAGAAAGAGCAAGACTGGCACCGAGTTGTTTCGGACTAACATCGACTTTCTCCGCCACTGTTGCAATTACTTGGTTTGATAGTAAAATTTCTTCATTTAGTTCCTTTCCTTGCTGTTGGATTTCACTACCAGTTGCAGAGAAAGAAACTGGTGGGCCACTATAGGTAAGTGCAGCAGATGCGACATAACTAGTAGGTGGCTCTGGTTGCATAGCCACTACAGTTGATCCTGCTACAACTAAAGCAAAACTAGCTAGTCCAATCCACTTGTATTTCTCAAAAGCAATAAGATAGCGTTTAACAATTGGTGGGGTCATGGTCGCTTCGCTCCAATTCAAAATTCAAAATCCGAAATTTAGGAAGCACCAAACTAAAGATAGTGGTTTTGATATAAGTATGCTATCAACTTCCTACTGTATATATCGGTTGATATCTTTAATATTTTTTCATTAACGAATTTAAAGACAAGTTGGAGATGTGGCTTCCTCCACTCCCAACTATTCCCAGATTGTATCCTTCTTTTAGAGTAATTAATTTGACCCGCCACCGAAGCTGTCAAAAAATCGGAGAAAGGACTGGATATTAAAAAAAGGTTGGGTAACGGTAGTCAAGAAATTAGTAATTCTACCAATAAGGTTTCGACCAACAACAAGAACATCATTATCTTGAAGCGCCACATTTTGAGATGCATCCCCTCCTAAAGCTTTTTTAGCATCAAGTTTCTGAGTAACAGCTTTACCTTGTTCAGGATCAAAGCGAACTAGAGCGATATCTCGCAGGTTAGCAACATCGAGATTTACTCCTCCCAAAGCATCTACAAATGTACTACCATTAGGCAGTGCTTGAATAGCAATACCTCCCGCAGCGTAGTTTAAAACCCGGACTCTAATCTGTGGTGTGGCCAAAGATGAACGTGCTACCAAATTGCGGTCATAACCGTCATCATTACCAACTTCCCGACGGGGGACGAGTATGGCATCTCCATCTTGTAAACGTAAATTAGGGATTGAACCGCCATTTTGCAGTGCTGCATATAAGTCAATGGTTTGTGAAATCACGGAGCCATCAATTAACTTGCGGCGTATTTGCACTAGTCGCAGGTCTGCATTCAGCGTCGAACCACCAGATATTAGCAAGGCATCAGCAACGCGGGGTGTTGGTGAATTAATCGGATAAATTCCTGGTCGAAATATTTCTCCGCTAATAGTAACTTGAACTGGTCGCGTTGCAGCCAAGGCTACTACCACGATTGGATCTGGGAAAATTCGACTCAAACCCAAGCGAATTTTTTCTTGAGCCTCTTCTAAAGTTAAACCTTGTAATGACACCGTTCCCACTTGCGGCACTACAATGTTGCCTTCTGGACTAATTACAGCTTGAAAACTGAAATCTTGACGCTGGTTTGCTAAACCTAAAACTATTACTGGGTCAACCACATAACGATTTAAACCCAAGCGAATTTTTTCTTGAGCTTCTTCTAAAGTTAAACCTTGTAATGACACCGTACCCAATAACGGCACCACAATATTACCTTCTGGGTTGATTAAAGCTTGAAAGCTCAAATCTGGAAAGCGCTGAACCGAAACGCTAATTCCATCTCCTATTCCTAAACGGTATGGGCCAGGAGGACGCTGAAGCACAACGCCAATTGCATCTCCTGGCCCCAAAAGGTAGCGGCTGAGTTGGGGGGAAATTTCGTCATCTACACCTGTAGGTATAACCTCAGTACCTGGCACAGGCGAGGGAGCTTGTCCTGGTGATTGTCCTTGAGGTGGAAACGGCTGGGCAACAACAAGTTGGATAGGTGTTGTTAAGAAAACTCCTACTTGAAGACTGATAACACACAGGGCGCTGAATCCACGCATATAAGAACTGGGATCTATGAACATCGGTGCAGAAAATACTGATATTAAGAATTTAGTTAGTAGCGCCCAGTGGTTATTTTACTCTAAGAATGTCCTTAATGTCTCTTTTCTCTGCAAGTATTTACCAGGAAAAAGAGAAGAATTTCGATAAATTTAATTTCTAACTTCATATTGTTAATATTTTTTAGCTGAGTTTCAGCCTGAAGGCAATTCATAACAGACTCTACAAAGGGCCTGCCATCAATACAGCTTGCACTGTTTCCCCCATAGACTGAGCTAAAGGCCAAGATGTTTCTACCTGCCCCAAAGGTTCCATTGGAATCAGAATACTCACGCCTACCCAAGGAGTGCGTTGTTTACGCCACTGTGCTAATTGATCCGCCAAAAACCAGTGGAAAGGTGATGGATTTCCGCCATCTGGCATAGCATACCATTGCAAGACAGCGAAGGTTTGCTGTGGTGTGTAAGCACGAAAAAACCTAGCTTCTACTTTAGTTTCGACATTAGATGCCAACTTTTTAGGCGATTTCACAATAAATTCCGCAGAACGAGATTGAGCTACATCCCACTTTCCCCAGCGTGATCTTCCCCAGCCGTTAACGTCTGTCCATTCTACCTGTGGTTGATTCATAGGCCCATTTTGCGGCAGTAAAAGCAGGATTGCCTGGGATTCGGAACCTTCTTTTTTAATTACCTGCAAAGACCATTTCTGTTCGCCAATTTGCTGTTCTGCTTGTTCAATAGTTTGCCAACCAGGAAGGGTTAACCCAGTCTTGCGGATTTGTCTTAACTCGTTGAGGGTAGTAACAGGTGGCGGCTGTTTCCATTGCCAGCGTCCTGTCAGATATCCGGGAACTCCTCCCATTGCCAACAGTAGTAGCAATAGCAAAAGTGCTGCTATCTGGCTAAATTGGTTTTCTTTGAAAAACTTGGAGAAGGAAATCATCAGTAGAATTTATAATACTTAGACAAAATTTTACTTTATAAAATAACATCGTGAGTTCAGTAATATTTAGGACTTACGCATCAGAGATGAAAAATTAACAGAGCAGGGAGCAGTAGGTAATTGGTCTTTGAAGACGCGATAAATGAGGGTTTTGTTGCTCATTCTGAACTGTATTGCACCAATACCCAATACCCCATGCCCAATATTTCTAAATTTCTGCTTCTTGCTCAGTTTCTGGGGATGCTGAAAAATAGTTGTTAAGCCAATTCAGTAAGGGCACTAATGACACCAGCATACAAGCTGAGTAGAGATCGCCGCCCCAACCGTCATGTAACCATTTAAAAGCCCCTTCTTGACCTGTGCCGTGAAAGAAAGTCAGCAAAGTATTACGAATGATATTGGCAGTAGTACTAATAATCACAGCAGAAGATAAAAATGATAAAGTTGTGCGTCGTGAAGACAAAGCGCCTGTCCAATAAAGCAGCATCAAGCCGACGTAGAGAGTAGTAAACAACATTTTCAACCCTGCACAATAGGGGGCTACTTCTACAATCCGTCCTCCCACGTAGAGATTTATCTCATCTACTGTTACTTCCATACCAAATTGATTCAGTATGAAACCTGCCGTACCAGCGATGAAACTTTGGAGAGGCAAGGTATATGGAGCAATGAGATAGGGTACTGCCGTTGGAGTTGCTAAAAATACTAGTAGCAGGGGGAATCCTTGCGATCGCAAACCTGATATTCCCTTAAACCATAAGCATAATCCTGCAAGTATAGCGGGTAAGGAAAGGTTAACCCACTCTGTAACACCACTAAGATAAAAAACTACCCCTAATAATAAAAAAACAGCGCCCAAAGGATGGCTGGTATCTGGTAAACGTGCCCACTTTTTCCGGTTCATCCAGACTAGGTAAGCAGCAAATGGTAAGCCAATAATCCCGTGGCTGAAATATTCGTGTTCTGTACTGATATTTTTGTGCAGCCAACCATCCAACCAGTGTAGCAATATAGGAGCATACAGCAGAAGCAAAACGCCTAAAATAGCTAGATTTAATAAGCCAGAAGTGTTTCTATTTTTAATCTGTTGCTGGAGTACCATAATTTTCAGTAATTCAAAAACTTTGGTCGTTAGTCATTGGTCATTGGTCATTAGTTTTAGACAAAGAACAAATGACAGTGCTAACTATAACTATTTAGATGCACATTAGGTATGAATTAACTTCAGGCTACCACGCTGCTAAGGTCAGCAGGGGAGGGTTCATCTGCCTGAGAACTTGTTGAGACTGCATGAGCGATCGCAGCTACAACTTCTTTAACTTGACTACTGCTTAAACCAGGATACATAGGTAATGATAATATTTGCTGTGACAATTTTTCTGCTTGGGGAAAATCTCCAAGCTGATAGCCTAAGCTGGTTAATGCTGGCTGGAGATGACAAGGAATCGGGTAGTGAATGCCAGTTTGAATTCCTGCTGCTGTGAGTTTTTCTTGGAGTTGCTGGCGTTCTATTGGACAAGAGTCATCAACCTTAATGACATAGAGATGATAAACATGTCCTACACCACTTTGATTTTCTATAGGGATAATGCCAGCAGTTGCCAAGGGTGCTAGTTCGCGATCATACTGCTGGGCAATAGTCAAGCGATCGCGATTCCACTGCGGCAAATGTGGTAGCTTCTGGTGCAAAATAGCTGCTTGTAAAGTATCCAAGCGGCTATTTGTACCAGGTTCAGTATGAAAATACTTTTGCGATGCACCATAATTTCGTAAACGCACCATCTTCTGGGCTACATCTAAATCTCGTGTCAGCAGCATTCCTCCATCTCCAAATGCTCCCAAATTTTTGCTGGGATAGAAACTAAAAGCTGCTGCTATTCCTACGGAACCAGCCTGATAACCGTCTCTTTGAGCGAGGTGTGCTTGGGCTGCATCTTCAAAAATTAGTAGTTTGTAGGTATCGGCAAAGTTCAATAGTTCACGTGGTGATACCATTTGACCATAGAGATGCACAGGGATAATTGCTTTGGTATGAGGCGTAATTGCTTTTGCTGCGGCTTCTAAGTCAATTAAAGCTGTTTGGCGATCGCAATCTACCAGAATAGGCTTGGCACCAGCCCGGATAACTCCAATCAAGGTTGCTATAAAAGTGTTTGCGGGTAAAATCACTTCATCGCCAGCACCAATATTACACGCTTGCAATCCCAGAGCGATCGCATCTGTTCCTGATGCAACACCAACTCCATAACCTGCTCCAGATGCTAACGCAAATGCTGCTTCAAAATCTGATAGTGCTTGCCCTAAAATAAAATCTCCCTGTTCCAATACAGATTGGATTGCTTCTTGCAATTGCGTTTGAATTGGTTCATGTTGTAACTTCAGATCTACAAAAGGAACTCTAATAGTCATTTTATTCATTGCCAGTTGTCCTCAACAAAAAATTTACTTGTGTGGTAAAAATAGAAAATTATATACAATTATCGGTGTGAAATTGTCATAGATTAAATCTATTAGATAGAGACTGGTTTCAACTATCTAGTAAGCTACGGTTAGTTCAAAATAACACCATATTTATTGACCACTTGAATTTGCCATCAGACTTATTTGTAGCCGTCACTCTAACTTATTTCAAAACTTAAAAAACTGAGAAACTAAGCTTTTTACTAATAATTTTTTAGCTTGCTTACCCGTAGGGATATAGTTGATCTATATTACGCCATCTTGTACTAGGATTATCATCTTTGGGTGCTAGCTTTTATCAGTAAAAATAGCGGTGTTGCTCGCAAATAATTACACTGACATAGGCTTTATTTTAAGTAATTTTACTTTGAATATACCAGTAAAAATTTTCCCTTATATACATAAAGAATAACAGATCCTTTGTATTGTATCCTTAGCATTAGCTTACCCTGGCTGAATCCAAATCTAACGCAGTCTGATTGCAAAATTCCAAGCAATAAAGACTACACTAGTGCTAAATCAAGAACATTCGGCACTAGTAACTAGTAACTAGCAGACACCACATCGTCGGCTTAATGGAAGGGATAAAAAATTTTTGCCCCAAATTTGTTTGTCAGAGGCAAAATTAGGGAATGCTTAAAAATAGCAATTGATAACCCAGAAATAGGGCTTATATCAATTACAGTATCGAGAAATTATTAAGGTAGCAGTGGCAATGATAGAGCCTGAAAACAAATTATTTGCCCTAAAGGATGGTTGGGATTCTCATGAGTCAAGAGAACAACAACGCCTCAAAGCTTTGTCAGATTTAGGTTTGCGGCAACCAGAGACGATTCCGGTTTTTGAAGAAGCCACACAGACTGCTGCCCACTTTTTGGAAGCACCAATTTCCATATTGGGATTTGTAGATCAAGAACGTCACTGGTTCAAATCGGCGGTGGGCTTATCTAGGCTGGGACTAATGAATCATTTAGCACAAAGCCGCCAACTATCGCGCCGAGAATCCTTTTGCACTCAGGTAGTAGAGAGCTTGCAAACATTTGTAATTAATGATACACACAAGCTAACAGATCCAGTACTTGCTAGCAGCAAGCTGGTGCAGGATTATGGTATTCGTGCTTACTTAGGAGCGCCACTGATTGATGCTGAGGGGCATTGTTTGGGTGCATTGGCGGTGATGGATTTAGTACCGCGCAATTTTACAACCAGAGACATTGAGTTTTTACAAATCATAGCTCGTTGGAGTATGAGTGAATTTGAACGTAACCGACTCCTGCAAGGGAAACTCGAATCAAGCGCTCCTAAGAATGCTCCTATATTTTCACTCAATGACGAACTTAACACTGAGATTAAAATCACCGCACCCACTAAAGATAGCGACTCTGTTTCTACCAAGCAACTGAAGTTGGAACTTTTGGGTCAGTTAACTCAGGAGTTACGCACACCTTTAACATCAGTACTCGGTATGGCTAGTGTTTTAGGACGTGAGATTTATGGGCCTTTGACGACTAAGCAGAGAGAATATTTAGAAATTATCCAACACAGTGGTCGGTACTTGCTTTCCCTAGTAAACGAAATTACCGAACTAGGAGCTATGGATGAAAACTCAACTGTGCTAAATATAGCTCCTGTGGATATCGAAATGCTATGCCAACAAGCTATCAATACCCTAGAAGAAGTGGCTAATCGCCGCGAGCAAGATATTCGCTTGTCTATTGAACCGGGACGCAATCGCATTTGGCCTTTAGATAAAGACAAGGTGCGGCAAATCCTCTATCACCTGGTTTTCAGTGTGATTCAACTTGCGGCTACAGGTAGCATTGTTCGCATTCATGTTTCTTATAAGGAAGATACACTTAACGTTACTATTTGGGTTTCCCATCCCTGGCTAGGGGACGGCATAACTGAGGTTGATCCCTACTTCCGTCTCAATTCTTTGTCGCTGCTGGAGTTAACAGGTGAGGTAGCAACTTACAATACTCATATAGAAAGCCAGAGTCAACCAGATACTTCATCAGTAGCAGTAGACGATTCAAAAAACTTGAGTGATTCCCACTCAAATGTCTTTGCTACTAGTTCAGGTATAAATTTAGCGAAATCACACGGAAGTCTTTCTCGTGAAAGCCTCGGCTTATTACTAAGTTGTCAACTGGCAGAATTGCACGGTGGACAAATTTTGATTCAAGGTTCACCAGAATCAGGATATCGTTATGTGCTTTCTTTGCCACTGCAACTGGCGACTCCCTCAAAAGCAATTAGCGATATATAATCATGAGGATTGGGGATTGGGAAAAACGTATTTTCTATCTATATTTCATTAATTCGTAGCGAATTCTCTGCGTACTTCTGCGCTTACCTATGCGTTTAAATTTCAACCCTCAATTCGCCACGATTTTACGTAAAGCTGTACTAAGTACATGAAGGAATATCTTAATTTTGTATTGGCTGATGGCTAGGAAGAAGAACGCTATCATGCAATGTACAATCTCTGTTATTACCTTTTTATAGGGGTATGCATTATGATCAATTCCAAGTTCTGCGTCAGCAGACTAATTGATCGCAATGTTTTTTATGAATTCAGTTTGGCAACGATTTACTTTATCATCTTTACCGCTCAAAGAATATCTTACTACCAGTTATGTACATCATTATCTGGTTGGACTGTTAAGTTCTTGGCGGCAAACTAGCGTCTTACTACAGTGGGGAGATGCGATCGCAGCTGCTTTACTCAGTTTAATATATGCCCTTGCACCTTTTGCTTCGAGTACATTGGTGGGTTTGTTGCTGGTGGCTTGTGCAGGATTTTGGCTGCTGTTGACTTTATCTGATGAAACAACACCAACAAATGTCTCGTCAGTCACTCCTATTCACCTGCTGGTATTGCTTTACTGGGCAATTGCCGTAGTTGCAACAGCTTTATCACCAGTAAAAAAAGCAGCAATTACTGATTTAGCAACCTTGAGCCTATATTTGCTACTATTTGCCCTTTGTGCAAGGGTATTAAGGTCGCCTCGCCTCCGCTCTTGGATTATCATCCTTTATCTGCATATATCATTAATTGTCAGTGTATATGGGATGCGCCAATGGTTTTTTGGAGCCACAGCACTAGCGACTTGGGTTGATCCAGAATCTCCTCTGTCTAAGACTACAAGAGTTTACAGTTATTTAGGAAATCCCAACCTATTGGCTGGATATCTTCTACCAGCAGTAATTTTTAGCTTAGTGGCAATTTTTGCATGGCAAAGCTGGCTCAAAAAAGTCTTAGCATTAACAATGTTGATTGTCAATACTTCTGCCCTGGTTCTGACTTTTAGTCGTGGCGGTTGGATTGGACTAGTGGTGGCAATTTTAGCTGTGATGGCATTGTTAGTTTATTGGAAAAGCGTGGAAATGCCTCCTTTTTGGCGTACTTGGTCGCTACCGATTGTCTTGGGAGGTTTAATCGGTGTATTGGTGCTAGCAGTGATATTTGTAGAGCCAGTTCGCCTGCGAGTTTTCAGTATTTTTGTTGATCGCAAAGATAGCAGTAATAATTTTCGCCGAAATGTGTGGGATGCTGTATTTGAGATGATTCGCGATCGCCCGGTTTTCGGTATTGGCCCTGGTCACAATTCTTTTAATAAAGTCTATCCCCTCTACCAACGCCCTCGTTACACTGCTTTGAGTGCCTATTCGATTTTTTTTGAGGTGGCTGTAGAAACTGGCTTTGTTGGTTTAGGCTGCTTTGTCTGGCTAATAATTGTCACATTTAATACGGCATTTCTACAAATGCAACGACTGCGACGAATCAGAAGTGTAGAAGGATTTTGGTTAATTGGAGCGATCGCTATTTTGTTGGGTATGCTAGCTCACGGTACTGTAGATACTGTCTGGTACCGTCCTGAAGTCAATACCCTTTGGTGGCTCATCGTTGCCTTAATTGCCAGCTACTGGACACCTTTAGCTCAAAATCAGACAAATTCATCTAACTCAGAACCAACGGTAAACTAAACATTAGTAAATTGTCAGTTGTTTTCCTGATGACAACTGACAATTCACATTTTTGAATTTTGTAGACGGATAGCAACTTGCCAAAGGGTATTTTGAGTTGCTTGCATCAATTTTAAAAATTATTCCGAGAGATAGATTCCCAAAATCTAGATACATTGGATGATTCCCAATCCAAAATCTAAAATCCAAAATCTAAAATGCTATTAGTCTCTATAAGTAGTGGCACTTGGCGCATTAGGGTCGCGATAAGCCGTCGGTTCGTTATCGCGCTTTTTGCCAGCCAAACCAGCTAGACCGAATAGACCAATTAATCCTAGCCAACCCCAATTAAAATCGTTGCGATCGGCAGTAGTCGTTGTTGGAGCAGTATTGACTCCAGGTTCAGTATTAGTCTGAGCTTGTGCGGATAGAGTTAAAGGCAAAATTCCCATACTCAAGGTGAGAACACCAGCGCCAACAGCAGTAATCAAATTACTTTTCATAATTGTGAAAGTTCCTTATGCCATCCAAAGTTACTCACCACTGTATCGAGTCTCAACCTTAGCAAAATCAATCTGTGGCTATAAACTAGGAATTTTCACAACTCATGCTGTGGATATACAACATGGTTTTCACAGTAATCGATTTCTCATTCTGGTATGGTAATTTGACCACACTGACCCTTAATAGCTTTTCATTGCCCGTTGAATGTCACGCTGGTCTTGGCGTCGTTTCAGGTCTTCTCGCTTATCGTGGAGCTTTTTACCTTTACCAAGGGCTATACTCACTTTTACCCAGCCTCGTTTGAGATACATTTTCAAAGGAATTAAAGTCAAACCCTGCTGTTCTACTTTGCCAATTAACTTACGGAGTTCTTGGCGATGCAGCAGCAGCTTGCGTGTACGCCGTGGTTCATGATTAAAATATTGTCCACTAGCGTTGTAAGGCGAGATATGCACATTGATCAACCATGCTTCGCCATTACGAAGCAAAGCATAGCCATCTTGGAGATTGACTTTACCCGCACGAATTGACTTCACCTCTGTTCCTGTCAACTCAATTCCAGCTTCGTAAGTTTCTAGAATCTCATACAAATAACGGGCTTGGCGGTTGTCGCAAATAACTTTGTAACCTTCGTTCTTGTCGCTCATTGATAATTTTGTGTGCTTTAAATGTAACTAAAAAATTATTTGGATTGGCTTGTGAATTATAGGGTTTATCTTAGAACCGCTATAAATTATGAACTGTATATCACTAATTTAGCTTTTCTAAGTTCACAATTAAGAGTTTTTTGAAAATATTGATTAAGTTAATAATTTATACTATGATTATTATTTCTTGTATCTTATTAATGAGTTGTTACAAATGACAAAGCTCTCTACGCCTTCTTTTTTTTAAGCACAGAGAGTCAAAGGTGAGCTACACGTCGTAAACTCATCCTATAGATTTAAGATTTTCTTTATAAATAAACCCTGAAGGCAGTTACTAGCTGGTAATCCTGTCATAGTATGAAACATGAGAACACTATTCTTGTCTGTGTTCAGTGATGGAGTACGTAGAAGCAAATTTCTCAGTAAAAAAATGCTAGGGGTGTATTATCCATGCCCTTGACGATCCTTGTAGTGGATGATGATTTGGGCACTCGTCTGTCTGTTAGCGACTATCTTGAACTGTCTGGCTATTCAGTGATCACGGCTAATGACGGTCAAGAGGCTTTGTTTATGGTGGATGAGTATCATCCTGATTTGATTGTCACGGATATCGTCATGCCACAGATGAATGGCTACGAATTAGTGCGCCGGGTGCGTCAACAACCAGTATTTCGTTTATTGCCTGTAATTTTATTAACGGCACGCACGAAGACCCAGGAAAGAATTATGGGCTACCAGTCAGGATGCGATTTATACTTGCCCAAGCCTTTTGAACTGGAAGAGTTAGCAGCAGCAATCCGCAATCTTTTGGAGCGATCGCAAATCATTCAATCGGAGTATCGCTTTTCTCATAAAGAGAGTTTGGGCATTTCTGCCGCAACAAAAGCGGCGGATGCCCATAATTCTCTGTCCACTCAAATTCAGAAATCTCATCTGCACTCACCCCTAACTCATAGAGAACAGGAAGTCTTGGAGTTATTGACTCATGGGCTTTCTAATGCTGATATGGGTCATCAGCTACACCTGAGTCCTCGCACAGTGGAAAAGTACGTTAGTAGTTTATTGAGAAAAACCTCAACCAGCAACCGAGCGGAATTAGTGCGTTTTGCGATGAAGCATGGTTTAGTGGAATAAAAAAGTTAGGAATTAAAACTCCTAACTTCTAGCTTCTAACTTCTAACTCCTAACTCCTAACCTTTGTGAGCAGACCTTCACAAGCATCAATCAGTAAATCAATAACCTGATTAAATCCTTCTTGACCACCGTAATAGGGATCTGGAACTTCCTTTAGAGTGTGCAGAGAGCAAAACTCAGACATCAAACGTACTTTATGCTGATATTGCTTAGTTTGATCAAGAGTGAGGATGTTCTCATAATTTTCTTGATCCATCGCCAAAATCAAATCAAAGTCTTGAAAGTCTGACTTTTGAAACTGGCGTGCCCGACCACGTAGTTTAATTCCCAACTTTGTTGCAGCCGCGGCACTCATGCGTCTGTCAGGTGGGCTACCAATGTGATAACTAGATGTACCAGCAGAGTCACAGAGGATGCGATCGCTCAAGCCAGCTTGCTCAATTAGATGAATCATAATGTTTTCTGCCGATGGCGATCGGCAGATGTTACCTAAGCAGACAAATAGCAACTTGTAAGGCATAGATATTATTTGTCCTTTGACTAATGATCGATGACTAATGACCAATGACTAAAATCCAGGTAACTCTAATCCACTGGTTAGTTCTTCCATACGTTCCCGCATGGTTGCTGTGGACTTGTTGTAAGCTTCTTTCATTGCTACGGTCACGAGATCGGAAAGTACTTCTGCACCTTCCCCTAGAGCATCTGGAGAAATTTCTACCCGCTTAGGTTCTTGGTTCCCACTGACAATTACCTTCACTAGACCACCGCCAGATTCTCCTAGAATCTCCATTTGCTCCAATTCTTCTTGGAGCCGCTTTGCGCCTTCTTGAACTTGCTGTGCTTTCTTAAAAGCTTCGGCTAGTTCCTTCATTTTTCCTAAGCCAAAGCCAAATCCCTGTCCTTTTCCTGTCATAATTATTTGTACGCGTGTGCGTTGAATAACAAATCAAATTCAATTATAGATGCGGTAAGTAATTTGACTCTTTTTTTACCAATAATTAATGCATCCTGGAATTAGGCATGGGGCATTGAAAAGAGGCAGAGGGGCGGGGTGCTGCTCTTGCTGAGGGGAAAACTCTTCTCCCTTACTCCCTTGCTTCTTCCCTACTCCCTCATTTTTACAATCCCCATCCCCTGAATTGAAAGTTTCAACAAGCACCTTGAAACTCTCCGAGCATTTTGACTTCTGGTTCTAAATTAATAGACCAACGTTCTTGTACCTGATGTTGGATGTGGCGAATGAGACAGAAGATATCGCTAGCTTTTGCCCCACCTCGGTTAACGATAAAATTAGCATGGAGTAATGCTACTTGTGCCCCACCAATTTGGTAGCCTTTCAGACCAGTTTGTTCAATTAACCAGCCAGCACTGTAAGGTTTGGGGTTGCGGAACACACTACCACAACTGGGGAAGTTATATGGTTGGGTGCTTAACCGATGCTTTTTGTGTTCTTTGGTGATTGCCACAACTTTTGCTGGGTCTGCACCTGGCGCAAGTTGTAGGGTGGCTTGGGTGACTATGCGTTGGCAACGCCTCTCCAAAGGAGACTCGCCACCTTGCAATAATGAAGTCCGGTAGCTATAACCTAACTGATCAGGGCTAAGAGTTTCCAGTGTACCATCCGGTGAAAGTACCTGGGCACTAACTAACATA
>JBGTMK010000508.1:0-2730 GCA_041743605.1 Nostoc sp. | reverse complement strand
CCATTCTCGTCTTTAATTGGCTTGTCATAAGCATCACGGGCGATATTGGAATTATCAATGTCGAGTAGTAGCCAGTGAGAACCGATTATATTGGCCTTACTGCGCCATTTACCATCCAACAAGCCAGCACAGATGGCGTGACCTGCTTTAATATGTTGCTGGACATCGGCTAGAGTGCCTTCTACATCTTGAAAGTTGGCGGCTAGCTTCTTAAAGTCCCAGTCTTTGTTTTTTCCTGTGGCGTTAAACGCGAACTTGATTTTACTACCTTCATCAAGCTCTTGTTCTACCTCTAATGCTTCAGCGCTTGAAGTATTTAATTGTTGATGCTGAAGCGAGTTATTAAATTGTTGTAATGGTGACATTGAGCAATTCCTCCTTGATGTGTGGTGGAGGAATTGGAGCTATCCTTTGGCAGTAATCTTCTAATACAACCTTTCAGAAATATAAGCACAAAATTACTTAAAATTCCTGAATTACTTTTTGTCGCTAGGTGTGCAGTGTAACAAGGGCTTAACACTCCAATCATGTAAGATAAGATTACTATTAGGGATATTAATCCGGCGCTGAAAAAACCAGATACCCCAATTCCATTGGAAAACCTCGCTGTCCTACCGGGACGCGGGGTTTTCAGTTTTTAGTCATTCAGACTTGGCTAACCAAGCCTTGATAAACTCGGTAACTTCCTCCTGTTGAATTACAAATGCAGTTCCTTTTCTTCTGAGAGCTAGAATTTTCATACTTCCAACTTCAGAATAAAGGTGTGAATTATGATCGTCGGCCGCTTTGGTGGGAGGCCATAAGACCAAAACTTTTGCTGAGGGCGTTTTTGTAGCTTCCCTTGAGGACATCCCAAACAAGTCTCTGTTCTTGCTCAACCACTTCTCGTAATCTGCCAATTCAAGCAGTGGGCAAGGATTCCAAACTTTTAGTCCATGTTTGTCTTTCCTCTTGATCTGCAAAACCTCTCTAGCTTCGTTGTAGACAATCTCCTTATCTCCTATTGAGCGAATTGAAATAAATAGATGAACTTTTCGCTCAAATCTCACAAGCAAGTCGATAGGGTTCTTGTCTTCTACCTTTAGCACTGGAAAGACTTGTATTCCCTCGCTTTTAAACTCATCCAAAAGTTCGGCTGTTAATTTTTCCAACCGTGCCAGTTTTTGAGTGGCTACCAAAGGCTTGTAAGCCAATCCAAAAAGTAACCAGCCTAACGGATGAACTATGCCACCTGTAGCCAGCGCAGCACCACTAGCCGCTAGCGCAACAGTGGATTCATAGTCTTTCGCCTCCCTAAGCATCTGTAACGCCGCTTCATTGTGCGGTGGGAGTTGAAAATCGCTTGGTGGGTCTTTCAGGATCAACATTGGCGACATCAAAAATTAATAGCTAAATCACTAATCACCTGTGTGCTGGCTTGCTGTTATCTGGCTGTGAATCAGAACTATCAATTTGATCTGGTCAAGCCTGCTGGTTTGTGGTTGTCCGTCCTGTCTTGATAATTCAGTCATGCTGTACCCTCACCTTTTTTTGGTTTGGCAGATTCATTCTGTTCTTGATGTTCTCTAACAGCTTGACTTAGCAAGTAAGCTGCAAGATTAGCTAATGGTCGTTCTTCTCGGTCTGCCCACTCATTAAGATACTGATAAACGTCATCAGACACGGTAAGTGTAATTCGCGGTCGTGCCATTAATTCAGAACTAATTGCTGTATACAGCATCCATCTTACTCTCCAAGCACATTAAAGATACCATCTGCACTTAAAACACTAATAACACTGTTGATTCTATTTGCACTATTAATGCTGTTAGTGCTAATATAGCACTAACAGGCAAGCCAAAAACAGCCACCCAACAAAGGCAATAGAAGCCAGAAAGTGATGCTATGGCTTGCCCCTAACTGGATATCTGGATTTATCGTGATTTAACCAAAAATCAACGCCAAGCCAGAAAAATCAAGACTTTAACAATCATCTGAACCATGACAGCTATATATTCCAATGCCAAAACCTGGCTAGTTCAAGCAGACTTGTTAGCCAAATCCGGGCTAACTGACCTTATCGCCGGAAAAGACTCAGGTGCAGGGTATGGCAAGGCAATCATCGGTGATTTTTCTATCATGATGCCAGCCACATACTCACTTGTTCGCAACCGAAACATCATGCACCACGAAACCATCTCAAAAGATGGGGCATGGCTGCGATATGTAGAAGGTTCACGCCTGGACTTAAAAGACGTTCAATTCTTTTGGGGCAGTGCGGCTCTAGCTCAAAGTGACCACACCCTGCTGCACGACGACAAAGCCAAAAAAGCAGAACTGGCATTAGAAAGCATTCTTGCAGACTTAGCAGTTCTCAATATTCCCGATGGGGTCAAACTTTCGATTAGTTTGAGCAATCACAACCCCGAACGCTGGGCAGATGAGATTAAGCGCAGAGTTGAAGGGACTCACACCTTTGAACATCTGCACCCTGTAACCCGTTCCATTGTCAGCAAGACAGTTGAGATTGTTGTTACAGGCATTTATCCCGAAGGATTCGGCAGCATTGCCCACTGCTTATTCGGTGAAGCATCCCTGGTACTTGACCCGTCAGAATTAGCGATCGCACTCGATATCGGTTCATCAACTTGGCTTGTAACCGTGTTTAACGGCAGTGGTGCAGTGATTGACCGTCACTTGATTGAGGGTGGAGCCGGTGAACTGCATACCATGATTGCAGAAGCTCTCGAC
>JBGTMK010000507.1:0-9440 GCA_041743605.1 Nostoc sp. | reverse complement strand
AATAAGTAGCCAAGGTCTATTTTGTTTGGCACTAGTTTGTAAACAACAGCACGGGTTTTACCCCATGCGCCTCTTAAATCTTGATTTGGTTTGCCAAGGGTAGCTTCTACGGCGCTTCTCGGTGTACCTGTAGGAAATGCGGGAACGCTTTGCCTGCTGGGAGTGGCAGCTAATTTACTAGGTGGCTCGTCGTTGTTTTGTGGTACTGAAGGTGCAATATTCTCTGGTTCTGGCTGTGGTGTAGAACGCACTTGTGCTGCTGGAGTATCTGAAGTTATAGGTTCTTTTTCTCGCTGTGGTATGGGTACAGCTGGGGGATTAAAGGTTGGCGAAGGATCGGGAATTCTTCGCTGTTGTGGTGGTGAGGGCGGTACAACTGGAACTGGAGAAGTTTGGGAAGAAACAGACGGTTCGGGAGATGTAGGAATAGGCAAAGATTCTGGCGATCGCGTAGGACTTGTAGCAATAGTTGTTTCTGGTTGTTGCTGACGAGTCATACTAGAAATGGCGACTGCACCAAGCAAGCTGCCCACCAGCAAAGTACCAACAATCACAGCAGGTTTTTGCCAGTTTCCAGGAGTGGAAGACCCTGGAATCGCAGAATTTTTTTGTGGGGAATACAATGCCTGGGTTTGTTGAGTCGATGCAGCAGTAGGAGAAAAACTGACTGTGGGAGTATTTGCAGCTAACTCAGGAGGTATATTATTACCAGATTGCAAGGCATATAGCATTTTACTGGCAGTGCTGTAGCGATCGCCAGCATGAGGCTTAATTGCCTGATTGAGTACCCCCGCCAATTGGGAAGAGACGTGAGGGCCATGCTGCTGCCAAAGTATTTCCCCAGTTTTGAGATCAGTTAGTAGTTCTTGCGGGTGTTTGCCAGTCAGTAGATAAATTGCCGTTAAGCCTAAGCTGTAAATATCAGTGGCGTAAACTGGGCGGCCAACGGCTTGTTCGCTAGGCATATATCCAGGCGTACCAATGACAAGCGATCGCGTCGGCTGTCCTGGAGAATTCACCACTGAACGGATTGTTTCTTTAACTGCACCAAAATCAATCAAAACTGGCTTACCATCCACAGAACGGAGAATAATGTTATCTGGCTTGATATCTCGGTGAATAATGCCTTTGCTGTGAACATAATCTAAGACTGAAAGCAGACTCAAGAGAATTTCCCGGACAGCAGTTTCAGTCTCAAATCCTTTGGCTTCGAGAATTTTTGTCAGGGTTTGACCGTGAATCCATTCTTGAACAAGGTAAAATTGCCCGTTTTCAGAAAAGTAGGCGTAGAGTTTTGGAATTTGGTGACTACTTTCACCCAAATATTCCAAGGTTGCTGCTTCCCGTTCAAACCGCTGTTGGATCAGTTGGTAGGTTTGCGGGTCATTATTGGTTATCGGTTTTAGTTGCTTGATCACACAGCGACGGCGAGAAGGCATGTGGACATCTTCTGCTAGAAAGGTTTCGCCAAACCCACCAGCGCCGATTACCTGGATAATTTGATAGCGATTGTTCAGCAGGGTTATTGTCATGAAAAATTACAAGTGTAGATACCCAGTGCGAAGCCAGAGATTTTCTGTTTTCTCCGGGCTTGTCGTCAGACATCGCCCTTTCCAAATGTACATGAGTTATAGACACTGAATTGAGGACATCATCTGTTTTCAATACCAATTAAGAAAAAATTAAGGGTTTGAAACCCACGGAGGTGGGTTTTGCTTGTCTAGAAGCGGGTTATAACCGCCGATTTTAAAAGTATGTTCTTCTATTTTTGACCCTTTTTTGGGGTGAGATTTGCGTACAAGCATAACGTTTTTAATGCAGATAAATGCATTAAAAATGCAGAGTATTGCCAAATTTGATTTGCGACAAATTAATGAAATGCTGTACTAAGTGAACTCTATAGTTTCAACAAACTCTAAAATACTCTCCTTGATATCTTCGGCTTCTTCTTCAACGGAATCGGGAGTTTCGCCGTTGAGAAAGCTGTGCTGACTACTAACTATATACAAAAATTCACCACTGATAAAGGTGAGCAATCCCCGATATGCATCTAATCTGATTGCGGTTCCATTATTTTCTTGTTTAGAAATCGTCGAACCTTTGGGCATATCGATCAACACATAGTAAGCGCCTCGCAAAGTATTTTCCAGATATTCGGTATACTCCACAGAAGCATCTGGTACATTGACAAAAATCGCTTGGGGTACATACTTGTCTACTAAGATTGTTTGTAAATATTCTTCTTGTCCAACAGACTCCAGTTCCTCTAACTGTTCTAGAGGGAAAGGATAATAATCGATTCTCAGCAAAGTACCAACGTCATCAGAAAAGCCAACTACTCCTTCCTGGCTTTGAATTCTACCGCCTTGTTGCGGATCAACTGGAATCGGTACAGTAAAATTACCTAAAGGAGATTGATATGTCTGTTCAGTAAAATCCTCTATGACTACTGTTTCATCTTCATCATCGTCTTCATATTCTTCATCTTCTGCTTCTTGAAAGGCTGCAATTACCTCCTTGATGATTTCCTCTGCTTCTTCATCCTCAAGTTCCAAGGCTGCTTGTAGCTTTTTGAGGTAGGCTTGTTTCGGTTTAGGGATGGCGAGTTCATCATCTAAAAGCACGATTACCCCAGCAGCAAAACCATCCAGCACTAATTCATCAGAAAGAGATACTTTGGCGACATTAAACAAAGGCCCAATTCCCTCTTCTTCTGCAATGGCGAGGAGTCTATCAACTATTTCTGCGATTTCATCTTCTGAGTATTCCTCAAAGACCTCGAATTCCCAAAGGATACCCGCTAAACTTTCTGCATCTACATCTTCAATGGATGAATCCGCGATCGCAGTGACAGTTGCGATCGCCGCCACCGCTTCTTCTGGACTGAGTGATTCTTTTGATGTCTTTGGTGAGTTAAAAACCTTGTCATACTTGGTCATAATTACTACCTAAATTAATTGGTTGATAATAATAATAGATTGAAAGTGACAATGGTCAGTTTACCTTACTCAGTGCTGAGTGCTGAGTAAGGTTTGGGAGTTTTCCCCATAAGCAAGTGGCGTGGTGGTTTTTTAACTCAGCACTCTTCACCAATCAAGCAAATCTTCTAGAGAAAAAGTTCGCTAATATTTGGTTTACTCGGTATTGTTCAGGTGTAACGAAACCTTGTTGACAGCTAATCTCCAGCGCCAATTAAGCTTTACTGTAATCCAACTCGACAAACTCCTGACTTCCTCTCTCATGATGAAACAGACAGGAAGCGATCGCGATATTTTTGTAAAAACTTGAATCTAAGCAGTAACCTTGGTGTCCTTACTCTCGCCAGGATGCCTGATATTTCATACTAATTCAAGTGATCGCTAATCGGGTCTTTCAAATGATAGTAAATTTTTGTTATCAAGCAATTACCGTTAATAATCGCTATATTCCTTTGTTTTTATCCTCTAACAAATGAATTATGTCTACCGATAGAACTATAAACTAGCTAGCGATAGATACTTACACCGTAGGCAGGATGTCACAATACCGAAATGGAGCGAAGCGATCGCAACACCTAGACCTTGCGATTGCTTCATTCCGCAACTCTTGGAGACGCTACCGCGAAGGCTTCATTCGCAATGACAATCTGTTATCTTAGTCAATTTGCAAAATTGGGATGCTCCCTACCGAAGTTTGTAGCAACACACAATACTCAAAATATTGTACTGTTGATTCTACAACTGTGAATTACATGAAATTTTGAGTTTTTTTATGGTAAAAACGCCTCCATCCCAGTTTTCACCAGATCAATACAAAGTTGATTCTGCACAAGAAGAAGTAGAAGCTATTATAGAAAGCCCACCATCAGAAACTGAGATTGACTTAGAGTTTCTTTACACCAGAGATATTGAATTTCGTCAGGAAACTATTTACTTTCTTGTGGTCGATCGCTTTTATGATGGCGATCCAGATAACAGCGAAGGTGCAAATTCAGAACTGCACGATCCAACTAGACAAGATTGGGGTAAGTACTGGGGTGGCGACTTGCAAGGTGTCATCGACAAATTGGATTATCTCAAAAACATGGGAGTAACAGCCATTTGGCTAACTCCACTGTTTGAACAGGTTGAAGAGTTATTTGTTGGCAATGCAGCGCTACATGGCTATTGGACAAAAGACTTTAAACGGATTAATCCTCGCTACATTGCGGATGGAGAGAATCCTTCTTTAAATGCTACCCAAGAAGAAAAAAATACGACCTTTGATCGGTTAATTGCAGAACTGCACAAGCGCAATATGAAGCTGGTGCTAGATATAGTCTGCAACCATAGCAGCCCTGATACTAGCGGTAGCAAAGGGGAATTATTTGATGATGGTGTGAAAATTGCTGACTTCAATGATGATGTCAATCATTGGTATCACCACTATGGTGAAGTGCAAAACTGGGAAGACGATTGGCAAGTGCAGAATTGTGAACTAGCTGGTCTAGCAACCTTTAATGAAAACAATACAGAATATCGGGAGTATATTAAGTCAGCCATTAAACAATGGCTAGACCGGGGTGTGGATGCACTACGAGTGGATACTGTCAAACATATGCCGATTTGGTTTTGGCAAGAATTCACTGGCGAGATGACCAATCACAAACCAGATGTATTTATTTTTGGGGAATGGATTTACAGTAATCCTAGTGACGATCGCTCGGTGGAATTTGTTAACCACTCAGGCATGACACTTCTAGACTTTGGGCTGTGTGTAGCAATTCGAGCCGCACTAGGGCAAGGTTCAGAAAACGGATTCCAAACAATTCAATATATTTTTGACCAAGATTATCGCTATAACGGGGCAACAGAGTTAGTTACCTTCATCGATAACCACGATATGTGCCGCTTCCAATCGCTGAATCCCGATCCAGCGATGTTGAAAGTAGCGATCGCCTTAATTATGACATCTCGCGGCATTCCCTGCATTTACTACGGTACAGAACAGTATTTGCATGACGACACCGATGGCGGTAACGACCCGTATAACCGCCCGATGATGGAAAATTGGGATACTGATAGTGAGATTTATCGTTGCATCAGGTTGCTGTCTGGCTTACGGCGACTGAATCCAGCCGTGTCAATGGGTAGCCACTGGCAAAAATATTTAACACCAGATATTTACTGTTATGTACGCCGCTATCGTGACTCTCTGTGTTTCGTAGCTTTAAACCGGGGAGGAGAAGTTACTCTCCCAGAAGTAGAAACAGAATTACCTGATGGAGAACATACTTGCGTGGTGACTCGCAACAAGTATGAAGTCAAAGACGGCAAGATTTATAATCTAATATTAGAAGAACGGGGAGTGCTTGTTTTCAGCCACGTTGGCGAACGAATCAAGGGACAGACAATCGTGCGCGTTCAACTCAATGGCGTGGATACTCAACCCGGTGAAATAATTGTGGTGACAGGAGATTGCCCAGAGTTGGGTAACTGGGATATCAGCAAAGCATATCCTTTAGAGTACATCAACTCGAATTCCTGGTCTGCCGAGATTCCCTTTGATGAGAGTGCTGGTAAGCTGATTGCTTATAAATATGCCATGTGGAGGGAAGGGCGATCGCCTCTGCGCGAAAATTTGGTAAATCGCCGCTGGGTGATTGCTAAAGAAGGCACTGTCAAATGGCGTGATACCTGGGCATCAGGAAGAGAGTCTTAGAAAGGTTAACAATCCCCGTCGCTTCAGCGCAGGGAGTGTTAAATAGACCTCTTGCAAAAGTCCCTAACACCCCACCCCCAACCCCTCCCCGCTTGCGGGGAGGGGAGACAAAGCGTAGCTTTGGCGGAGTGGGGTTCTTTCTTATTTTTGATTTATGCAAGAGGTCTAATAATGATAAAAGCTTACTTTGAGTAACTTTAATGCTTCAGGATTTGGTGGTGGAACAATTCCTGCGTCGGTCTGAATCCCCGACTGATAGCGTAGCGTAAAGCCTGTGGCATGGCAACTCTTGGAGACGCTACGCGTAGCTTGCTTCTCCGTAGGAGTACGCTTAGAGCGAGTATTTTCGAGTCACGTCTTGATTCTGACCGGAGCGTTCAGAGTCTCCGGCTCCGCTCCTGAATTCTGACTTCTGAATTCTTCTTCAACCGAATTTGATATGAGTCCTATTAATGTAACGACATAAATTCTTCTCCTGCTGTGGGATGAATGCCTATGGTTTCATCAAAGTCTTGCTTGGTAATGCCTTTACGAATTGCCACGCCGAGACTTTGAATGATATCTGCTGCGTGTTCACCCACCATGTGGGCACCCAAAACTTGCCCAGAATCAGCATTTACCACTAACTTCATAGTAGTTGACCGACTTTGTTCGATTAGCCGAGACAACAGTGGTTGGAATTGGGTGTAATAGCATTCTACGGATTCACCAAATTTTTCCCGTGCCTCCGCCTCTGTCATGCCAACACTAGCCACTTCTGGACGACAAAAAACAGCAGAAGGGACATAATCATAATTTAGTTTTTGCGGCTTGTTACCAAAAACTGTATCGGCAAAAGCAATACCTTCTGCCTTAGCCACTGGAGACAATTGCACGCGGCTGGTGCAGTCACCCACAGCAAAAATATTTTTTTGGCTGGTGCGGCTATATTCATCTACTTTAATGGCACCATCTTGGCCAAGTTCAACACGGGCATTTTCCAAACCAAGATTTTTGGTATTTGGAGCGTAACCAGTGGCAACTAAGATGGTGTCTGCTGTAATGATTTCCCGTTTCTTACCAGTAATAGTTAACAACAAACTCTCATCTGAGTATTTGATTTCTTGAACGGTGCTGTTGGTAAATAATTTAATTCCGCGTTGACTCAAACCCTGTTGTACCGCAGAGCGAATATCATCATCAAACCCCGATAAAATCATCTCGTCTTTTTCAATTACCGTCACCTGGCAACCAAAAGCGTGCATCATGCTGGAAAATTCTACGCCAATGTAGCCACCACCAATAATTGCTAAACGTTTCGGCAGATAAGGTAGCTGAAACATCTCGCGGGATGTGATGGCATATTCTATACCAGGGATTTTGGGCTTGAGGGGTTGCCCTCCCACAGCAATTAAAATTTTGTCTGCTGTAACTTTGCGTCCATCAACATTGATAGTATGGGCATCAATGAAAGTGGCATGGTGAGAAATTAGTTCAATCCCAGCTTTGTGCAATTGCTGAAAATATGATTGATTAATGGTGTCAATATGCTGATGTACTGACTTAATAAATAATGTCCAGTCGAAGTATGTTTGACAGTCACTCCACCCATAACTGTGCGCTATTTTATTTTGCAGGGCGAAGTCAGCGGCGTAAACAATCAGTTTTTTCGGAACGCAACCGCGATTTACACAAGTCCCACCTAGGGATTCTTGTTCGGCAATAGCAACACGTACACCGTAACTAGCTGCTTTTTTAGCTGCTGCCAATCCCCCAGGCCCAGCACCAATGACAAACAAATCGTAATCAAATGTCATAAAAATCTGTTCCTTTTTCACTTTTTGGAAAGCAGAGCTATTTCATCCCTTATAGTTATTCAGACAAAACTTAATCTACTGTCTTTGGGTGGACAAATTGAGATCAAACCATCCTGATATGTAGCAGATTGCCGCTTTCCTAGCAATTAGATTCAAAGGAACAGCGATCGCTCCATTATTGCTAAGTTATATTACATTAAGTTGCTAAACAAGCATATTGTACATCTTACAAGAGGTATAAGTGCGATCGCTTTGGGCGGGTGTGCGATCGCGCTTGGGGCAGCAGCCATATTGAAAAACTGGAGATGTGTTGTTTACTCATGGTTATGGAGAATTAAGTAAAGTTTACATTTCCTGTGCATCCCTTGTCATTCCCAAGCGCTCAAAACTATTAATAGCCTGAGTTGATAATTGGCAGGCTTTTTGGACACTTCCCCACTTTCTCTCCCAGCGGGCTAGAGAACGTTGATAACGAGCCAGACGCCGTTTATTATTGGTGCTTTCGGCGACAGTTAAGCCTTGAATTAATAGCTTTTGAGCTTCGTCGCGATCGCCTTGTTCGATGGCAATATCAGCAAGCCAATTTTGAGCAGAATTAATCACCCGATGCCAATTAATTTTTTCTGCACTTTTCATCACATCTTGAAATAGCTTCTTTGTTAAAGAATATTCACCTTCTGAATAAAAGATTTCAGCCCGATGATAAAGAACGGGAATAAAATAGCGGATGTGCTGTCGCTCGTTTAGATTCGCCTCAATCACTAATTTTTCTTCTACGATTAACCAGTGGCGTGCATCTGTATAATTATTCTGTCGGATTCGCAGTCTAGCCATACTTTCGGCTAAGTCAGCTTGAACGCATGAATCTGCATGATCGCGTAAAACCCATGCCCGCTGCAATATTTCGTCTGCTTGTGTGAGACTTTGGGGCGAACACTCCCGAATTAGCAGCCAGGTTTTGCGGATCATGAATTTTACTAAAGATGACCATTCGCCACGTCGTTCTGATTGTTCTATCAGCCATTGCAACCAATCGAGGCGATCGTCCCAATAAGCATAGAGATTGGCGTAGTGGTTCAAGAGCAACCACAAATCCCTAACTTCTGCATAATGGTCTTGGTTTTTACACCAATAAAGTACTGCCCGTAGATTTCCTTCCTCTTCCTTTAACCTGTTGTAATGTATCCATTTTTCCCAATCTTCTCCGCCGTAACTGTAAGCAAAATCTAGATACCATTTCACCCAACACATCCGTGCTTCTCTCTCAAAATCTGGGTAAGCAGCTAATTGTGCTAAGGCATACTCACGAGTCAGAGAAAGCATCTCGTACCGCTTAGTCTCTGGGTTGAGATTCACTAACGAGAGTTGCTGCAAACGTACCAAGCCATTACTGACAGAATCAGGATCGGATGTTAGTCCAGCAACTTCAGCCACAGCCGCTTGGATAGGAGCGTCAGGAAAAATCGCCAGTGACATAAGTAACTTGTGTGGTGGCTGTCCCTTTGTACCTTGCACTGATTGCTCAAAGCAAAAACGAGCCACATCGCCTTTAGCGGAGGCTAACTGCTCCAATACGAAGTTTAAAGGGTAGCCACTAGAAACTTGACCAAGTGCGTAGACAATAGCGAGAGGGATTCCTCCAGTGCGATCGTAGAGTAAGCTAGAGTCTTCATCCTGGATAGTTATACCTTTCTCTTCAGCTTGTTGCTGAATCAACTGCAAACCATCCTTCAAGGGCAAGTTTCGCAGACTGATTGGCAGGAGGGCAATTCGTTCGCGGGTAGTAATTACTACTTTGACGCAAATGGGTAAATTGTATAGGAATTCTATAACCTCATCCCTGTCCTCTATAGTCTCCATATTGTCCACAATCAGAAGCGTTCGCTGTTTAGAAAGACATTGGCGTACACGCTCAAATTGGTCATTGGGAGGAGATTGAATAATTGTAGAGTCGTGTAATGCATT
>JBGTMK010000506.1:0-3864 GCA_041743605.1 Nostoc sp. | reverse complement strand
AGGGCAAAATCTCTCTTGTGTCATTGCGAGCTTTGCGAAGCAATCCCAGAGACTTTGCGATTGCTTCGCAAAGCTCGCAATGACTACACATAATTTGCATGATTTCTTAACTCCTAAAAAGCCACAGAGTCAACACCCTAGTCTCTAGCTGGATTGTTTGAACCATAATCTAACATTCCGAATAGCGTTGCCATGCCAACTTTGCTGCACCTACTATCCCTGCAAAATTGCCTAACTCTGCTGGCAATATTTGTAAACCCGCTCGTGATAAAGGCTGCACTCGCTTCTCAATTTCTGCCTTCACTGCTGGTAAGAAAAATTCAAAGCTGCCACTTATACCGCCACCAATGACGATCGCTTGCGGTGTTAATACATAAATCAAACTCGTCAAACCAATTCCCAAATACTCACCATATTCTTGCCAAAAAGTCAATGCTGTGGGATCTCCTTGTTGGGCAAGAACACCTAATTCGATAGGTTCCTTGAGAGTGCGGCGGCGAATTGCAGTAGCACAGGCATATTGTTCCAAAGAGCCTTGATTGCCACTATTACAAATTGGCCCATCAGGGTTGAGTGAAATTAAACCCAATTCCCCGGCGGCTCCTTGATGTCCAATAAATAGTTTGCCATCGAGGATAATTGCACCACCAACCCCAGTTCCTAAAGTTAGCAGAATCAGATTTTGAAAGTGACGACCGGCTCCTAGCCAAGCTTCTCCCAAAAGAGCGCAATTAGCATCATTAGCGATCGCAGTAGGTTTACCAGTTTTAGCTTCTAACCAGTCTGCTAAAGGCACATCGATCCATCCAGGTAAGTTAATAGCGATTTTGGCAATGCGTTGTGCGGCATCGGATGGGCCAGGAGTACCCACACCAATAGCCACAGCTTGATTATCTGGATCAATTTGCGCGATCGCATCTAATATCACCGCCAGCACCGCCTCCGGCATTGTTGGTTGAGGAGCCGCCACAGTCAAAGATTGCAGACAAGTACCATCAGCTGCAAAACGCCCCAACTTAATTGCTGTTCCCCCTACATCAATGCCAATTACTTCATTTGTCATTTGTCATTTGTCATTTGTCATTTGTCATTGGGCATTGGGCATTGGTAATTGGTTAACAGCTATTCCCTATTCCCTATTCCCTATTCCCTATTCCCTATTCCCTATTCCCTATTCCCTATTCTCCAGTTCAAAATCAACAATTTGTCAGGGTTTTAGGATTTTGGCACGAAAAAACTCTAAATTTTCTGTCTTATTGGGTGCGAGTCGTAAATCAGCAACAGTCTTGGTACGGAAACTCGATTGTTCCTGCCAAGCTGTAACTGGAGTACCTCTTAAGATACCAGCAAGGGCAACGGAAAGCATAAATCCGCCAGTAGCGGCAGCAATTAACGTTAGATTATCTTTCATACAAATCTCTCTATTGTTTATTGGTCATTGGTCATTTGTCATTGGTCATTTGTCATTTGTTCCTTGTCCTTCGTCTTTTGCTAATGACTAATGACCAAATGACTACTTTCGGATTCTATTTTCTCTCCGCAAACGGGGATTGACAAATTCATTTAACCCCTCACCAAGTAGTGATAACCCTACCACCATGAATGTCATGGTTAAACCAGGGAAAAGTGTAGTCCACCAAATGCCAGTAGGTAGAGCTTCTAAGGCTTGTTTTAAATCATGTCCCCATTCTGGCACTTCTTCGGGAAGCCCTAGCCCCAAAAAACCCAAACCGCCCAACACCAAAATTGCATCAGCGGCGTTGAGTGTAAATAGGACGGGTACGCTTTGAATGACGTTGAAAAACAGATAACGAGAAAGCACAACCCAAGTGGAAGCGCCCATTGCTTGAGCAGCTTCGATAAACACTTCAGTTTTTACACTCACGGTATGATTGCGAACAACGCGGTAATATTGGGGAATGTAAGCAATGCTAATAGCGATCGCTGCATTTAATATTCCCCGCCCCACCACAAAGGCCAGCGTCACAGACAGCAGTAGCCCTGGTAGAGTGTAAATGCTATCCATGATAAACAGCAACACTTTATCCAATTTACCGCCGAGATAACCACTCAGCATCCCCAAAGGTACACCGATAATCATACTCAGCGCCGTTGCCAAAATTACCACCTGCAAAGCAGCTTGAGCGCCGAACAATGTCCGGGAGAACACATCATAACCCAGGCGACTAGTACCAAACCAATATTTAGCTGAGGGTGGCTCGTGAATTGGATTAGAGAGAAAATCTTTAGGGTTTTGCAGCCAACCCCAAGCCTGGAATACGGGAGCTAAGAACGCCAGGAAGATGAAAAATAGGGTAATGGCTAACCCGATGAGCATGAGTTTTTGGGAAAGATTGAGACTTTTGCCAAACTGTAAAAATGTCGGTAGTCGCCGTTTTGTAATGGCCATAAAGCGATCGCCTGGAGCAAAGCTTGATACGCTGACTATTTTACATATTAGATAGGGGATTGCGTAAACATCCTCAATAAAAGTCCGACTGCTTCGCGGTGGATACAGAGCTAGACTGAGGAAGAGGTGAGATTATGCCTTATTTTTGCTAGAAATAAATTACCAGCCGTTGTCACCACAAAATTTAATTATCCTAAGTAGAGAAAGACCAAGCTAATGGAGGAATTATGAACGCTTACAAAAAATACATCACCATTACAGATCCAAGTCAAGTAATATTATCTGATTTACCTTTTCAGGTAGGACAAAGAGTAGAAATAATTATCTTAGCTGAGAATAATCCAAGAGCAGAAATTAGTAAAAAACTGAGAGATTTATTTGATAAAACACAGTCGCTACCGGGAGTACAAGATATTACAGAAGCAGAAATATCAGCAGAAATTGAAGCTTACCAACGCGGGGAATGAAAGTTGTTATTGACACGAATGTTTTAGTTTCTGCTGTCCTTAAGGGTAGAGTACCAAGAGATGTTATTCAGTTTATTTTTGATAATCCAGATTGGCAATGGATAGCTTCTGAAGAAATTATTGTGGAATACAAAGAAGTCTTAAGCCGAAGCAAATTTAAGTTGACAGATGAGGTGAGAGGTGAATGGTTTGAAATTATCGATACATTTCTAACGCTAATTGATGTCAATTTTGAAGTTGATTTTCCCAGAGATAGAAAAGATGCAAAGTTTTTAGCTTGTGCTATGGCAGCAGAAGCAGATTTCTTGATTACGGGTGATTCTGATTTTAATCAGGCGCAAACTTTGGTCAATACAACGATTATTTCTGTATCTTTATTTAACAGGTTAGTTTGCGATGTTGGGGGGTGAGTATTGAGAATTAGTAACTGTCAATGATTTTTTACTATTCCCCATTCCCCACTCCCCATTCTCTTACAGACTACTTTCAATCAACTGGCGGTATTCGCTCTTTTGCTTCACACCTTTGACTTCCTTCACCAGTTCCTTATTTTTGAACAATTGAACCGTTGGCGTTCCTGTCACACCAGCATTTTCAGCAATATCTCGGTCTTTGTCGATGTCAATTTCCACAAAGTGAATTTTGCTATCAAATTCATCCACCACTTTATTTAAAATTGGCTTCAGAGTATGACAAGGGCCACAACCAGGAGAGACGTATTTAACAAGGAGTAAGCGATCGCTTTCATGGAACAATTTCCGTAAAGCATAACCTCCCTCATGGCGTGTTCCATCCAAGTTAAATCCAGCTTCTTCCTCAGCTTCAGTCTTTTTGGCTGGCTGATCTTCTAATTCATTGTCTGCTATTTCTGGCTGTTGATGGAATTCTTGAATCAACCCACTAGATGACAACCAACGTTCTGCCAACATCGCTGCCATACAGCCAGTACCCGCAGCCGTAATTGCTTGCCTAAACTCATGATCTTGC
>JBGTMK010000505.1:0-6332 GCA_041743605.1 Nostoc sp. | reverse complement strand
AATATTTCGTTGCTCATCCATGTAAAGCAACTGATTATTATGTAATCCTTGCGAAATATAATCTGGTATATAGCGTTTCTCGCTTAAGTACTTGTGCAACACTTGCCAAACAACTGTATCCTCTGGTGGTGGAGTGAACTGGGGCTGTTGCTGTTTGCGTTCAATCTCTTGAAGAAACTTTTCTAACTGCTCAACTGGGAGTGGTTTAACAGGTTTGAGCAGCAATTCATGAATAGGTTCATCATCACGTTCTGGTTGGTAGTCAACGCCAAGATGTTTTTGCAAACCAGGGAATGTGTAAGCTGCACCTAGTTGTGTGCCACTAAAAGCCTGCCCATCTTTCTCATAAGAAATGCCTTTAGACTTACCATTCCTAGTGAATCCTGTTCTTACGCTAATGCCAGCTTGCTGCAACCGCATAATCAGCATTGGCATTTGGGGATGATCAACTCCGGCTTTATCAATTGTCTGCTGAAGTTCCTCTTTAATAGTGCGTCCTGGTGGCTGCTCAAGTTTACCTAGTTCATATTCTTCTTGCTCTCGCCTTATGCGCCTGATTTGTCCGGTGCTGGGTGTGCGCTGTAGTTTCTCTCTACTGCCTTGCACTTGCACCAAATTATAGTCAATTTCAATTTGTCGCAGGACTTTCTCAGAACGTACATAATCCCAAGAATCATGGACTAAAAGCCCCGTATCCATCCTGATCCGACTGGCGGCAATGTGGTTGTGGTCGTCGTCGGTGTTATGGTGGCGAAAGATGGCGAATTGATTGGCATCAAAGCCCATTTCCTTCATGTAGCGATCGCCAATCTCGCTCCACTTCCCATCATCTAATTTATCACCTTTAGCTGCTGACAGCGAGACATGGTAAACAACTCGGTCTGCATCAGAATTTAGTTGTCGAGACAGCTTAAACTCCCGCGCCAATTCTCGCGCATTTCTTCCGCTCATGTTGCCGCCGATTAGTTGGGCATCTTCACGGGATTCTAAATAATCCAACAGCTTGCGAAAACCTCTGCCTTTAGTCTGCTTCCCAATCATCCTCTTCCTCTTCCGAGTCGTCATCATCAACATCATCAGAGGCAATGTCTCGCCTACACTGATGCAGCAGTTCTAAAAGCTCTCGTAACAGTTCTGGATCAGCAGGTAAAGTTCGCCCAATTTTTAGCGCTGTGTTAGTTGCCTTGACAAGTTGGTTGAGGTTGTTCCCGATTTGTCCTAATTCCCAATATGTTTGTAGACTAATTTTACTCAGTCGTTTTGGTAATGGACGCATCAAGGCATTGCGCCTCATTAGTTCACTTGCTGACATCCCCGCGTCAAGTGATTTTATTCGCAGCAAGTCCAGTTCGATGTCGCTCAATCTCACTGGAAAAATATGCTTTCTGACTAGAGCTTTTGACTGCTTGCGATTCGCCATAAGTGGAGAAGATTGAGGGACATTGCGAGGGGGGTTTTTCAAGGGGGGCTTCCCCACTTGAACCAGTCTGCCGTTCGAGCGCAGCGAGACAAAGCGTAAGCTTTGAGGCATGGCTGGCTTCTAGCCCATTTTCTGGGAATACGAGGTGTCAAGCGCTACGTGTGTACGGAGGCACAGCGAGAGACTGGGGGCGAGGGAACAACAGCGTAGCTGGGGGGACGGTTTCGGGTGATTACGGGTGGGATGAAGAACGATGACAGCGTAGTTGAAACGTCATAATTATATCAGTGTTTGCTGAATCACTGCGGCGGCGTAGCCGGGGTGGTTTAGCTACAGTCAGCAACAGTCAGCACCAGGGGAACATAGCAACAGCATAGCTGGAGCGGGAGAAATATATCAGCATCTAATAAATGATGTAACAGCGTAGCAGCAACAAAAATTATAATCAGCGTAGCTGAAACTTGCTTCTTCATCTGGAGTTATATAATTTTAAAAATAGTGGAAGATAAGAGAATTAGGATAATCAATTTAATTTCATAGCAATGGTTGAACCAAAAGATTCTGATCAGATTACTAAAAGCAAGATTGATGAGGCTATCAAAGCACTTAAGGAGCAGAAGCCAAAAGAGCGAGAGGATATATCGGATAGGGAAGCTATTCGGAAAATGAGGAGGTATATCGAGAAACTGACCTCTGATAAGTATGGCTATAGTTATGATGAAGTCTCAGAGATGCTGAAAGGGCTGGGCATTAATTTGGCTGGCAGCAGAATCAAATATTTATTGGGTGAGTTGAAGAAAAGCAGCCGTCGCCATCAACAGACATCTTCAAGCGGCAAGGGATGAAGATTTATAAACTGACTGAATTATGAGTAAAGCAAGTGAACTAAACGCAGACACAGCAGTACTGAATAAAAGAATAGTGGTGTGTACTGGAGAAAAGGGAGGCACAGGTAAAAGTCTTGTGGCTAGGTTTATCTTGGATATATACTTAGCAAACAATATTCATGTTATGGACACACATGGGTATATTGTTTGAGGTTGTTCCAAGGGAAAGCAAGAGGAGTTAATTCTGAGTAACCTTGAAGTGTGATTGCTCCCTGTAACAATCACATATAAAAACTATAGCTAATCTGTGGTTCATCATCTTCAGGACTAAGATATTTCATTACTTGGCCTACTTTGCGGGCACACGCTAATGTGATTGGATGCTTACCGTCAAACTGAGTGTTGTTCCAGTTCATTTTAGTCAAACCTAAAATTTCTTGACAAATAACACCAGGAGATTCATCTCCTCTAATAATCCGAATCTCTAAAGGCTGTGGTATATACTTACCTGTATATGTTCTGTAGTACTCAACAGAGCCACGTGTATATAGCAAATGGTTTTCCTCATCGAATTCCAGGTGTGTACCTCGGTAAACTGGATACTCCTTTCCACGCAACAGGCGTAGATTACTGTCAAGGATTGTAACAAAATCAACCTTGTGAACTCGCATTTCTTGTGCAGCAGCTTCAAAGCCATCTATCTCTTCATCACTATATTTCGATGATTTATGTAAAACGAGCCGTGCAGGTGATGTGTCTAGCGCTATTTCATACTCACTTAAAGCACGCTTCAACAGTTGATAGGCTTGCTCTTCCTTTAAGTGAGGTCTGCGATCATTTTTGTCAATATCGACTGGATTACCTCGAAGAATAACATTGTTACCTAACTCATCAAATATTTGAGCCAAACTCGTATTCAAAATTTTGCGATCGCGGCTTCGATAAAAACTTATTCCCACAAAACATACGGAAGGTCGGTTGATATTAGTCAATAGTTTCCAGGGAACTGTCTGATTAGTTTTGTAGTAGAGAGCGGTACAGAAGTTCCATGCTTTTGTTGCATCGTCCTGTTGACCTTTGGCATTCTCTTCTAAAGAAAGCTCTCTGACGATTTGCAGAGGCTTCCCTAAATGCATCGCTCTAGCCTTAAGAGCCCGTCTGAAATTGACTTCTAGCGCATCAATTATCTGTTCATCTTCATTTTCTTCCAAGGTTTCTTCCACAGGAGTTGTTTGTGGTGTATAAATTTGGTCATACAACTTGGTAGGGATAACACAGATAATCACGTCCAATACGCGGTTTTGAGCTAAAAATTTGGCTTGGCGGTAGTATAGTTCAACTGCTGCATCAACCCGTGCGTTCCATTCCCTAATTCTCAGAATTCCATTAATATCCGAATTGTTTAATGTCCGCGTAATTTCCTCGTCGATTACGAGACTTGCTTTGAATCCTAAGTCTGTTGTAAAGCCGCAAAATGGAACTCGCAGGTTGGGTTGTCTGCTATCTGCCGGAGCAGGTATAGGCTTTGAACATCGTTCTATCCACTGGTGCAGTTTGGATAACGTATCACTAGTACCTACAGCACCAATTAAAACACGATCACGTCTAATTTTGAGCTTTGTATCGTAGACATCATATTTAGTAATACCTGCTCTAGGGCAGATGTGGGAGTTTTTACCGAACTCTAACGAGGGTTCTTTGATATAGTCTAACTTCATAGCTCTAGTAAAACCATTTGTTCAAAATCATTAGTCTCAGTGGTAGTCTTTTTGGGATTCCACTCTTTATCTTTGAGTGGTGGAGCATTGTTAAAAGTGAGTAGTTCACCAAATGATAGAAAGGGGTAATTGCGTCTAAAGACAAAAATATCTGAAGATTTTTCTGCTTTGAGAAAGGCAGTAATGAAACGTAAGTGATTACAAATGTTTTGGTCATTCTCATGTCTTTTCAACCAATCAAGCTTTTCCTTCGCGTAAAAGGAGCGCCGATAGCCATCGAAGCTGAAAAACCAATCTGGCACGATAGCGAGATACCAGATTTGCCCAAACCGCCTATAGTTAGTCCGAAAAGCGAAGTGCTTGCAGTACCAAATTTTATCTGGCTCATTTTTCTTCATAAACCGTTCGTAAACAGTTCGCTCATCAGCTTTCTTTCCGTACCATTCTTCTTTACGTTTTGCAGCCCCTTCAACCTCTCCAAAGATGAAAAGCTGCTCTTGGTGTTGCCAGTAAACCTGCTGATGGTAGAGTTTTTGCTGCAAACATCTTCCCAGCAATGATTTAAAGACATTTTCGTGATTGTCGTCAATTTCGTAGAAATTCTGAGAGTCAAGCTGTGTTGTTGTTCCTGGATCTATGACTGCTGTCAAAGGCAGATCAGCATCCCTCAAATTGTGAAAAGTTACAATCTTGCCTTCATGACAGACCCAATCGACCCCAAAACCAAAACCTAACTGTTCTAAAGCAGCACGCGCAACGTCTCGTGTTGCAGCACTTTGGTTGAGTATCAGCTTGTAATCTTTGGAATTTTTAATAACTTTCTCTCTATCGATAGCCAAATCAGAGATGTACAGTTTGCCAGGAAAAATTAGCTCTAATAGATTGAGATAAACTTTTTCTGGTATTTGTGGCTCAACCTCCACCAGGAGTGGCGTACTGCCGTCACCCAAATTGGCTTCTAAAATATTGAAAATTTTACGTAGCTTGTCTATTTGGAAGTTTGAAATAATACTTAATAAATCTTTGTGATCACGAATATCCTTATCTTTATCAAACGCAAACTTGCCCTGGATGATACTTTTATAACCACGCCCTGAATATGTTTTCTGCTTCTCAGTCAGGATATAGACAAATAATTGGTCGAATTTTTCATAGAGTTTATAATCTACAAATTTGCGTAAGGTTTCCTTGATTTTTTCACTATCCGTTGTTGAGGTAACTTGAATTGCCACTCTTGCGACTTCATCACCTAAATCAACCGCAGGATAGTTAGGACTTTCTGAAGCATTTAAATTTTTTAGTGCCGTATAACCGTAAACTTCCTTAAACAAAGGAATTAGAACAGTCTCAGCAACCTTATTAATGTCTGTTCTACCCATTGATGTAGCACCTTTGACATGAATGACAAAAGTAGACATTAACTCATTGATTCTGTTTTGCAGATGGAGCGATTGCATGAGGGCTTTGCTATGGACTAGTACATTTAATCTATAGTAGCGACTACTATACCAAAGAGTAAGTTAGGTTACATAGACTTTGCTTTTTCCAGAGTGCGATCGCTAATCTGCTATTTCTGCCCTAACAAGAAAGTCGGTATAGTTAGTGACAGGGAACCAAGCTTGAACAGGTTGAAAAAAAGTAAGGGTTAATTTGAAATTGAAAGCCAGATAGCCTGGCCTCTAATAGACTCACACTCTAGTCATGCTATACATAACAACAGTGTCTCAGTTATAGACTAAGACACTGTTGATTATCTACAGATATTTTTTACTTGATTTATTTGATTTTTTCTCCTTCTCAGGCTTCTTCCCACACAATTGTTCTACTTTTTCAATCAGAACCATAACTCTCAAAGCTGTGTCTAGGAAGTTGGCATCAGGCTTAACCGCTGTAAAGTAACTAATGGTGATTACCAGAATCAGTAGTATGAACTTGTTCATTAGATAACCTTGAGTTGAACAAGTTATTTGCTGCATGGAATATCTCTGAGTGTGTCAACGTTTTGTTAGTGAAAAAAATCCTAAAACTGTCCTTGCAAAAGCGATCGCATCAAGTCCTAGTCTTGACATATAAGCAGTGTCAAGTTTATAGTTGGACATAGGAAGTGGCCCTTTCTCGTTCAATACTATAAATTTAAAAACCGTGCTAGCAGCAGAAGTTAGCATTGGGTTTTACCAATGAATATAATCGTTTATGAGCTTTACCAGGGTATACCGTAGGTATACCCTGGTAAAGCTCATAGAAAGGGATGTTAATATGCCTACGATCGCTTCTCAGGCTTCTTCCCACACAATTGTTCTACTTTTTCAATCAGAACCATAACTCTCAAAGCTGTGTCTAGGAAGTTGGCATCAGGCTTAACCGCTG